>JAWOGT010000375.1:0-3694 GCA_046496585.1 Halopseudomonas sp. | reverse complement strand
GTGGCGTCACTGGCGGGCACCGGCTGCCGTGCATCCTTGGGGTCGGCGATAATGATCAGCGGCGAACTCTGTTGCACGGCGGTGACCACCAGCGGAGCCAATTGCAGGGGCTGTGCTGAGCCGTTGAGTGAAGCGTCTTCGGCTGCGTAGCTGCTGGCGGCGCCACTCATCAATACAGCCAGGACGATATGCCGGCGCAGGGCGGCGGTGGGTAAGGACAGCAGGAATGGTGCTTGTTTTGGTGTTGGCATTGTTGTCATCCACGATCAAGGCCCGTGCGCGCAGGCGCCCGGGCGGGAATAGGACCTATTCGATTATCGGTGTGGAGACAACGGGTGCCTAAAGGCGGCTGATTAACGCCGGCAGTTAGCTGAATAGACCCGTTGCCAGAAAGGCAGCGGGGGGCGCTCGGGGATTCAGGGTTGGCCAGGAATAGCGGGGGGCTGGTTTGACCCAGTTGTAGCTAACCTGCGGCGCTGCCGGGTTGGCAGGCGGATAATCGACTGACCAATTCAGGGAGGTAAGGGCGCTGCCATGGCCCAGGGAGGAGCAGACCGGGCAGGCAGGTTGATGATCACTGGCCGGAACGGGCGGGGACTGGTCACCCGGGTCAAAATCCGGGATGACATTACCGGAACCGCAGTAGACAGCGTCAACGCCGCCCAGATGCTGCCCGCTCATCTGGCTTTGATGAAAACCGAAGGTCAACACGCTAAACAGGGTGCTGACATACAGCATCATGGTTATCGCGAAGCGCTGATTGCGGGCAATGGTCATCTGCCGGATTCTAGCAGCGTTTTCTGCCTGGGGTGTTGCCTATGTAGGCGCGACTGATTGCCGCGCAGCGCTCTTCCAGTGCGTCCCGTTTCGGCTGGCAAGCCCGGGAGGCGGCCCACTGAGCCCCGCCATGACAGTGGCGTGACAGATCAGTGGGCCGAGACTTCCTGGCTCATCAGCCCATCTAGGCGATCGACATGGGCCGGGTTACCTGGTCGACCAGATACACCAGTCCCTGGTAGTCGATACCGCTATGGCTGCTGAGGCCGATTTCGCAGGTGCGGCTGGTGGAAATGCCTACTTCACAGTGTTGCACTGCCGCTTTTAGCGTGCGCAGCGAATGCGCGTTCAGCTCAGGCAAGGTGAAGCCCTTGTCACCGGCAAAGCCGCAGCAGTGAATCCCTTCGGGAATGATCACCTGCGTACTGCAGCGCCGGGCAATGGCGATCAGCGCATCGGCTTCGCCCAGGTGCTGGGTGCTGCAGGTGACATGCACGGCGACCGGAGTATCGACCGGCTGGAAATCCAGGCGCTCGAGTAGCTGTTCGCGGATAAAGCGCACGGGATCGTGGATGTCCAGCCGTTCATCTCTCCGGCTCTGCAGCAGTTTCAGGGTGCACGGGCTGGTGTCGCAGTAGATCGGATAACGACCCTGATCGCTGGCGTGCAGAAGGGCGTCAAGCAGCTCTTCGCGCTTGCTTTCGGCCTGTTCGGAATAGCCTTTGGAGGCGAAGGGCTGACCACAGCAAAGGTTGTCCAGGGCCAGCGGAAAGATCACTTCAAAGCCGGCCTTCTCCAACAGGGCGCGGGTCTTGTCGAGCAGCGATACCTGCTCGCGATTGCCCAGCGCCGGGCCCATGGTCCGCGAAACGCAGGCCGGCAGATAGACCACCTTGGGCTTGCCGCTGGCGGCAGTGGCCGTTGGCTGCACCCATCTGACGGCTTGCGGCATGGCTGGAGTCCACTGCGGCAGGCGTTGTCCGGAGAGGTTGCGCAAGCCGCGGCTGAGCGTCTGCAGTCGCGGTGCACCGAGTAAGCGCTGCACGCCGGTGGCCAGCGTCAAGGTCAGGCGGGTGCCCTTGAGTACGCTGGAGAAATGCTCGGCCAGCCAGCGGGCTCGGCCCTGATGCTGGGCCTGGTCGGCACGCAGTTCACGCACCAGATCGCCGGTATTGATGCCCACGGGGCAGCGCTGGGAGCACAAGCCGGTGGCGGCGCAGCTGTCGATGCCCTGGTACTGGAAATTCGCTTCGAGCTCGCGGGTATCGATGCCGGCGCGCTTGCGGGCCTGGATATCACGCCAGATGACGATACGCTGGCGCGGCGTCAAGGTCAGGCCGTTGGACGGGCAGACCGGCTCGCAGAAACCACACTCGATGCATTTGTCGATGATCGGGTTGGCAGCGGGCAGGGGCTTGAAATGTTTCAGGTGAATCTGCGGATCATCTGATAACACCACATCCGGATTGAGAATGCCTTGAGGGTCGAGTAAACGCTTGATCGCCCACATCAGCTGATAGGCGTCGCTGCCCCATTCCAGCTCAACGAACGGCGCCATGTTGCGCCCCGTACCGTGTTCACCCTTGAGGGCGCCGCCGAACTCCACTGCGACCAGCTGCGCGACGTCCTGCATGAAGGCTGCATAGCGGGTCTTTTCCGTCTCGCTGTCAAAGCCCTGGGTGAAGACGAAATGCAGGTTGCCTTCCAGTGCATGGCCAAAGATGATGGCTTCGGCGTAGCCGTGTTTATCGAACAGCTGGATCAGCCGATTGACGCCCTCGGCCAGCTTGTCGACCGGAAAGGTCACGTCTTCAATGATCACCGTGGTGCCGGTGGCCCGCATCGCACCGACTGCCGGGAAGGTTTCCTTGCGGATCTTCCACAGCTGGTTGTAGACAACCGGATCGGAGCTGAAATCGACCTGTTTTTCCCGCTCGAAGTGCGCGACTGCGGCCATGGTCTGGTCAATCTGCTCGGCCAGCAATGCCGCGCTGGGCGCCCGCGATTCGATCAGCAGGGCGCAGGCGCCGGCGGACAACTCGCGCACCCAGCCGGGCATGCCGGGCATGTTTTCTACCGAACGCAAGCTGCGGCGGTCGAGCAGTTCGACGGCGGCGACCGGCTGTTGCTTGAGTATCGGTACCGCGCGGCAGCAGGTTTCCACATCACTGAATACCAGCAGTGCACTGGCCTTGTGCGGGTGCTCGGCTACGGTGTGGTAGGTCACCGAGCTGATAAAGCCCAGCGTGCCTTCGGAGCCGACCAGCAGGTGAGTGAGCATATCCAGCGGGTCAGCGAAATCCACCAAGGCGTTCAGCGACAATCCGGTGGTGTTCTTCAGCCGGTATTTATGCCGAATTCGCTCCGCCAGTGCCGTATTGGCGCGGGTCTGTTGTCCGAGGTGCGCCAATTGCTCGAGCAGCGCGGCATGGCTCTGGCGGAAGGCGCTCACCGTTGCCCGCTGTTCGGTGTCCAGCAGCGTGCCGTCAGCCAGTAGCAGGCGCATGCCCGACAGCGTGTGATAGCTGTTTTGTGCGGTGCCACAGCACATGCCGCTGGAGTTGTTGGCGACTATGCCGCCGATCTTGGCCGCGTTGATCGATGCCGGATCCGGGCCAATCTTGCGTTGCAGGGGCGCCAGCAACGCGTTGGCGGCGGAGCCGATAACCCCGGGTTGCAGGCGAATGCGCTGGCCGCCGTCGAGCACTTCCCGAGCGTTCCAGTGATCGCCCAGGACAATCAGCACCGAATCACTGATGGCCTGGCCGGACAAACTGGTACCCGCCGCACGGCGCTTGCAGCCGCACCGTGAAGGTTTCGTTGGCTTCGCTCACGTCGTCGCCGATGATGGGCACGCTGATGGTCTTTAACGTTTCCCCGGGGGCAAACGTCAGCGTACCATTGGTGACTGTGTAAT
>JAWOGT010000366.1:0-11813 GCA_046496585.1 Halopseudomonas sp. | reverse complement strand
CTGGTCAGTGGTGCCTTGTGGCTGGCGCTACTGGCGGCGGGTTGATACTCACACCGGTTGGTTGAGGCTCTGGCGGCTGGCGCTGCGCGGGCGGTAATGGCGTAGCCAGTCAGCCAGCGCGGTGGCCGACAACGGCCGGCTATAGTAGTAACCCTGGCCTTCACTGCAGCCCTGCTCGATGATGTAAGCCTCCTGCGCAGCGGACTCGACACCCTCGGCAATCACCTGCATGTTCAGGCTGCGGCCCAGTTGAATGATGGCGCGCACGATGGTGGCGTCGTCCTCGTCAACCAGCAGGTCCTGCACAAAGCTCTTGTCGATCTTGATCTTGTCCAGCGGCAGACCGCGCAGGTAACTCAGCGACGAATAGCCGGTGCCGAAGTCGTCGATAGCGATCAGCGCGCCGGCTTTCTTCAGGTTGTTAAGGTGCCCGGCCGCAGCGGAGATATCTTCCATCAGACCGGTTTCAGTCACTTCCAGTTCCAGGCTGTAAGGCGGCAGCTGGTAACGCTGCATGAGGTGGGTCACCAGCTTGGACAGCTCACTGTGGTGCAGTTGCACGGTAGACAGGTTGACGGCCATGCGCAGATCGGTGAAACCGACCTGGCGCCACAGGCTTAGCTGCAGGCAGGCCTGTTCCAGTACCCACTCGCCAATGCTGATGATGCTGCCATTCTGCTCGGCCAGCGGAATGAACAGGTCTGGCGGTACCAGGCCGCGTTCGGGGTGCTGCCAGCGAATCAGTGCCTCTACGCCCACGACCTTGTGGGTGCTGTAGCTGACCTGAGGTTGGTAGACCAGATGGAATTCATTGCGGCCCAGCGCTCCACGCAGATCCTTGTCCAGCCCGCGGCGTATGCGCATTTCGCTGTCCAGGCTGGCGATGTAGAACTGGTAGCGATTACGCGAGCGGGCCTTGGCCAGCATCATCGTTTGCTCGGCTTTCTGTAGCAGTTTTTCGGCGTCATCGCCGTCATCGGGGAACAGGGTAATGCCCATGGTGGCGCGCAGGCTGATGCGGTGGTCGCCGATCTCGAACGGACGGTTGAGGTCGTCGAGTATGGTTTGCGCCAGCTCGGCGGCCTCATAGGGTTCATTGATGCCGGTTTGAATCAGTGCAAACTGGTCGCCGCCCAGACGCGCCAGGCTGCCCAGCCGTCCGCTGTTGGCCCGCAGACGCTCTGCGACCGCGACCAGCAGGCTGTCGCCGGAATGGTAGCTGAACTGTTCGTTGACTTCCTTGAAGTCGTCCAGGCCGCAACACATGACCGCCACGCCGCGCTGGCGCCGGCCAGCATCGGCGAGAATGCGGCCAAGCTGTTCCTGCAACATGCTGCGATTGGGCAGGCTGGTCAGGCTGTCGTGCTGAGCCATGTGCAGCAGGTTGGCCTCGGCCTCGCGGCGCCGATGGCTGTTGCGCTCGATCGAGTCGAGCAGTTCGTTGGCCTTGTTGATCCAGATGCCCAGCTCGTTGTTTTCCTGGCCAGCGAGCACGGGGATGTGCATCTTGCCGGGTTGGTCGGGATTGATGTCGGCCAACAGGGCAATGATACGTGACAGCGGTTTGGTCAGCAGTACGTGGTAAAGCAGAAACAGTACAAAGGCCATCGCCATGGCGCGCAGAATGCCCGAGAGCATGATGATCAGTGAGCCCTGGAGGAAGTCGTTGCCATAGGGATGGGTGTCCAGCGTCAGCCGCAAGTCACCGTAATACTCGTTATACGGAGCGCGTCCGTGCAGCTCGATGCTGTAGTTCTGTTCCGCACCGAATAGCCAGTCGGTCAGTGTCCGGTAGCCGGAGTGAGTGATGGGCTCTTCGCGCTGGGCCAGCGGCATTTCTTCAGCGTGGCCGATCGAAGCGAAGCTGACCGCCTGGTGCTCAAACAGGCCCTCGACCACCTGCAGCGCCATTTCCCGGTCCAGGCTATAGGCCGCCTGGGTCGCAGGGTCACGAGCCATGGCCAGGATTTGTGTGGCAGTGCTGTCTATCAGCTCACGTTCTTTTTTCAGATCGTAGAGAATCTGCGCGCAACTGAGCAGCATGCCGACCAGCAAGGCCCACAGCAGTCCCAGGCGCAGTAGTTTGATCGATAGGCTGTGACGGCGCTCCAGTTTCAATAGGGTGTTATTCCAGCATCAGTTGATAGACGTCCACCGCATCATCAAGCGTCGATTGCCGCAATGCAATCATTCGCTGTGCGCTGATTAGGGTGCCCAGTATCGCCAAGGAATCGAGTGACGTCAAAGTGCCAGCGTCATTTAACCGACAGAAACAACACACCCCGCCGGGGCGGGGTGTGTTGGTACAACGACAATGGCTGGATTACGCAGCGAGATTCTTGGCGACGAAGTCCCAGTTGACCAGATTCCAGAAGGCCTCGACATACTTCGGACGGGCATTGCGGTAGTCGATGTAGTAGGCGTGTTCCCAGACATCACAGGTCAGCAGGGGAGTGTCACCGGAGGTGATCGGGTTGCCGGCGCCAATAGTGCTGGCCAGAGCCAGGGACCCGTCAGTGCGCTTGACCAGCCAGCCCCAGCCGGAGCCGAAGGTGCCGATGGAGGTCTTGCTGAACTCTTCCTTGAACTTGTCGAAGGAGCCGAATGCCTTGTTGATGGCTTCAGCCAGTTCGCCAGTGGGTTCGCCACCGCCGTTCGGGCTCAGGCAGTTCCAGTAGAAAGTGTGGTTCCAGACCTGAGCGGCGTTGTTGAATACACCGCCCTTGGAGGTCTTGATGATCTCTTCCAGGCTCTTGCCTTCAAACTCGGTGCCAGGCACCAGGTTGTTCAGGTTGTCGACGTAGGTCTTGTGGTGCTTGTCGTGGTGAAATTCCAGTGTCTCAGCTGAAATGTGCGGTTGCAGTGCGGTTTTCTCGTAGGGCAGTGCGGGTAATTCAAAAGCCATGGTGTATCTCCATCTTCAGGTATCAGGATCCGGAAACGGTATGAAAACGACACGAATCCGCGGTGTGGCTGGCAGGCTGCGGGCGCTTCGTCCAGCAGCCTGATGACGCCTCTTGTGACTTGGGCGTTGCCCGTCCTAGCGATCGGGAAGCCCTGATCATAGCATCACCCCGGCGCTCTATCCACGCACCAAGCATGTGGTTATACCCCTGCCAGCGCACTCAACTCAGGCGCTGGCCAGGCCCCAGGCGACGGCCAGCATCATGAGCGCCACGGCTATATCGATCAGTTTCCAGGTGTAGGGTCGGCTCAGCCAGGGTGCCAGCCAGGCGCCGGCAAAAGCCAATGCGCTGAACCACAGGACCGATCCACTGATCGCGCCCAGTGCGAACAGGCCGGGTTGCTGCTGCTGTGCACCGATGGCGCCGATCAACACCACGGTATCCAGATAAACATGCGGATTGAGCAGGGTGACGGCCAGGGTGGCGAGTATCACCGCGCCCCGGGTTCGCGGTGGCCGGAGGCTGACCGCCAGGGCGACCGGGCGGCTAGCACGACGCAATGCCAGAGCCGCATAGCCGAGGAGAAAGATCACGCCGCCCCAGCGGGTGATGTCCAGCAGCAACGGGTGCTCCTGCAACAGGCGGCCCAGCCCGAAAGTACCGGCCAGGATCAGGATCGCATCACAGGTCATGCACAGCAGCGCGGCGCTGACATGATGCTCGCGCTTGAGGCTCTGCCCCAGCACGAAGGCATTTTGCGCGCCGATGGCCATGATCAGCCCGGCGGCAATAAACAAGCCGGTAAAGTAAGTGCTCAGCATCTGCTGTCGTTCTCTGTGCAACCCGCGCGCCGCGATGCGAAGTGCAGGGCCACGCACCGCACCCGCTTGGCCAGGGTCTGGCGTTGGGGATGCTTAACTGATGACGATCTTGCCGGAGCCGGGCAGCGCTTCGATGCAGTCACTGCCCATCAGCCGCGAGGGGGTGAAATAGCCCGGGGCTCGCACGCCGTTAAGCACGTGGTGCACGGCCATCAACACGCCGTGTACGGTCACGTCATAGCCATTGGCGACTTCGATGCGCGCGGTGACCTTCTTGCCGGCGCGGTTCTGCGCTTCGCCCCAGACAAAAGTCCGTGCGCTGAGCCGCTGCTGGCTGTCCGGGCCGGTGATCTTGCGCCCTACCAGGTATTTTAGTAGTGCCTGGACCGGGGCCAGGCCGAGTACCGGTCTGAGCCAGTCCAGACGGCGCAAGCGGGTGGCGGCACTCGGTGCCATGGGAATAAAGACTTCAATATTGTCTATGCCGGTCGAAAACCAGGCAGTGGCAATGTCGCCCCAGGGGATGGTGACGGCGTACTTGGTGCCGTTGCCAAAGTCGATCTCACGGCTTTGCCAGGCCAGTGGCACGGTGCGAATCTGGTCTTTCTCGCGCACCTTGCCGCCGTATTTGAGACCTTCAACCGAGGTCTTGGCGGTGCCCGGTGAAAAGCCGCTGCGTGAGTCAAAGCCCAGCGCCAGGCGATCAGCGTCCGGCAGTTGGGCTTTCAGGGTGGCGGCGATGCAGTCGGTCGGAATGACGTCAAACCCGACGCCCGAGCAGATCACGATATTGGCTGCTTCCGCCTCTGCGTGGCGCTGCTGGGCGGCGAGGAAGACGTCAATTTCACCAGTAATATCCAGATAATGGCAATGGTTGGCGAGGCAGGCGTCAATCATTGGCTGGCTGGTGGTCGAGAAGGGACCGGCACAATGGGCCACGGCCTGCATGCCTTTTAGCCCGTCACTCGCCGCCGCCGCATCGGTCAAATCGAAGATCCGGCAGGGCAATTCCAGCTCACTGGCCAAGGCCTCCACAGCCTGGCGATTACGCCCGGCCAACACGGGTGTAAGCCCCTGTTTGCAGGCTTCCCTGGCCAGCAGGGAGCCAGTATAGCCATTGGCGCCGTAGATCATCCAATCCTGCATATGTCGTTCCCGTCGGGTGGTGCGGCGCTGCCGCAGTGAAGCCATGAGGTTAACGGCTGCGACGCCACAGCGCCAGTACCAGGCCGAGTGTAGACGCAGGCTTGGACAATAATGAAAACCACGGGGTGGACAGGCGTATTCTGCTCGGGGTTCTTCGGCCCTGCTGCTGCGAGCCAGTCTATGGCCGATCAGACAGCGTTGGCTGCACGGCGCCGCAGGCTGGAAGTGCTTGCGCTGCCTCCGCGGCCGGCCCTAGCGGACGACCTGGCCGCGGTAGATGCGCCGCGGCGCTGCGTCAGCTTGCCGAGCCGGCTGTGGCGCTTCCAAGCCAGAGCCGGGCACCTGATGCAGCAGGCGTTGGCGCGCAGCGATCGCCCCCTGACCCAGTTGCATCTCCAGCTGCGGCGCGCGCTCGGGCGTAGTCATATCGGCCAGGCGCAGGCCCAGTTCGCGAATATCCTCCAGGTGACTATGCTGGCTAAGATGAATCATGTGCTCTACGGCATCCACATCACTCAGCTTGACAGTGATCCCGAGCTCCTGCTTGAGCCGGCGGCGGAGCGCGGTCATGCATTCGAGCGTGCTTCGATTGAATTGCGCTTCAGTAAACATGCAGCCTCCTGGTGGCTCGGCTAGCGGCACGCTGGCTGGCCAAGTGTCTCTGTAACAAGCAGAATATGTACCAGTTTTACGATAGAACGAATTTATGCGCCCTGTAGAGGGTCCAACGACGCAGCGCGAGCCCTTTCAGGCTCGCGCTGCGATCTGCTGGTGCAACACTGCACCGCTCTGGCGCGGTCTTTTGCCGGATGGTTCACCAAGATTAAAGAGGTTATGACATGAAACAGCGTGATCTGGATGACGGCTTGCCCAGCTTCCGGGCAACGGATGACAATGAATCTTTGGCGGACCACGACGCTGATCCTGCTGCGACAGACGCTCAGGCAGAGGCGATCCGCACTCCACTGCGGCCCGAGCCTGCCGCCCAGGGCAACGGTGCGTTATGGGCCCTGTGTGCAGCGCTGACGTTGGCGTTGATCGGCTTCGGTTACTGGAGTCATCAGCAACAAACCCAGTTGCGTCAGCAACTGGTCGCCACGCAGAACAGCTTCGCGCGTATCAGCGAGGACGCTGAGGGACGTATTCAGGATATTACCGGCAAGGTCAGCGCGACTGAATCGTCGCGCAGCGAAGCTGAGCAGGCTCGCGCAGCGCAACTGGACAGGCTGGAAACCCAGCTGGCCGAGCTGACCCAGCAAGTGCAGAGCCAGGGCGAGGGTCTCGAGACGGCGCGCACCAATGAGCGCACTCTGCTGACGCGCTTGCAAGAGCAGGAAAGCACGGTCCAGGCGGCAGATGAGTTGCTGGCCGAGCAAGGCAAGCGTTTGGCAGCAGTTGATCAGCGTGTCAGCGCCAGCGATTCAGCGGTTGCCGAGCTGGATAAAATGATCGAGGCGATCAGTGGCGAGGAGGGTCAGTTAGCCCAACTCGAGCAAGAGTTGGCGCGTCAGCTCAAGCGCACCGCCAGCCTTGAGTCCAAGCTGGACATACTGGCCAGCGAGCGTCAGTCGAAGAATCTGGATCAGGAGCTTCTGGTGCTGCGCTCGGAAATTGATCAGCGCTTGAGCGGCACCCAGGAGGCGCTGGATTCCATCGACAGTTTCCGCGTCCAGGTCAACCGCAATATCAATACCCTGCAAGTTCAGCTAGCCAATCTGCAGCAGCAGGTATCCGCGCCCTGATGAACTTTCTGGCGCACCTGTTTCTTGGTCCCAGAGATCCCGAACAGGCGTTGGGCAGCCTGCTGGGTGATTTTGTCCGCGGTCCGGTGCAGCAACTGGATCTGCCCCAGGGGGTGCGCGATGGCATCTGGTTGCACCGGCGCATAGACAGTTTTACCGATGCTCATCCGCTGGTGCTGCAAAGTCGCGAGCGCGTCAGTACGCAGCGGCGGCGCTACGCCGGCATCATGATCGATATGTTTTACGATCATTTGCTCGCCCGGCATTGGCAGGCGTTTTCCGACCAGCCGCTGGAACAGTTCACCCGCGATATCTACGCCGTGCTGCTGGAGCAGCAGCCGGTGATCCCGGAGCAAGCCTGGCCGACCATCAGGCGCATGGCCGAGCAGGATTGGTTATCCAGCTACGCCCGTTTGCCCAGTCTGCACCGGGCCCTGGACAACATCTCCCTGCGACTCAAACGCAGCAATCCACTGCCGGGATCAGCCATCGAGCTTGAGCGCGATTATGCCGGCTTCGAGGCGGATTTCCTGGCCTACCTGCCGCAGGCGATGGCCTACGCGACGGATCAGGCCGCTGATCTTGCCGGCGTGTCGACGTCGGTCTTGAGCGTCCCGTCTGCCAGCCCCAAGGCCTGACTGACGGCTGACTGGGCGCTCCTGGCCAGTTGATTGCGACTTCCCGAGCCAGGTTGCAGGTCATCGAGAAAGTGCAGTTGCACCTCAATGCGCGGGCTGCCGAGCAGGCGGTACAGATGACTAGAGAACTCGTCATCATCGATAAAGGGGGCGGTTGTATCGCGCTCGCCGTGTTGCTGGTACGCCACCGCAATGGGCTGTATGGGTGTGGCTGACTCGATGGCACAACTCAATAGGCGACCATGAAATGTGCGCACCTGGTCACCCTCCGTGGTCGTGCCTTCGGCAAAAATCACCAGACTGTGTCCCTGCTGCAGCGCGCTGGTCAGTTGCTGCTGCAAGGCGCTGCCGCTGGCTTGGCCGCGCTGGATAAACAGCGTGCCGGCCGCGCTGGCCAGCCAGCCGATCAGCGGCCAGTCACGGACCTCCGCCTTGGATAAGAAATGCACGGGCGCATGGGCGCCAATGATGACGATATCCAGCCAGGAAACGTGGTTGCTGACCAGCAGGCGAGTCCCCGTCTGCGGCTGGCCGTGGCTGCAGATCTGGAGTGGCAGAATGCCAATCAGTCCGCGCATCCACCAGCTTGCCAGTTGCTGGCGCCGGGCGTTCAGCGGTTGCGCGCTGACCCGTTGCCAGAGCGCCATGGCCAGGCTCAGGAGTAGGCCGCAGCCGATCCATAACAGCACCGCGGGCAGGCGCCAGAGGCGTCTGGCAGCGGCGCGCAGCGGGGTGTCGGCGTGCGTGTTCACCAGGCGGTCTTGAAGTGGCGGGCGTAGCGTGAGCATAACTGCTCGCGACGCAGCAGAATAAACACATCGGCCACGTTGAACTCGGGATCCCAGCAGGGTTCGCCGCAGATTTTGGCACCCAGGCGCATATAGGCTTTCAGCAGGGCGGGCATTTGTGCGCTGACATTCACCGGCAAATCCATTTCTGGAATCGGCAGGCGCGGAATCGCATTCAGCCAGTTGCGGCACAGGTAGCGCTCGCGCAGCCGCTGCATCACCGCGTGGGCCTGAATCCCGCCATCGCCCATGCCGATACTCGCGCAGCCCATCAGGTAGGCGTAGTGCCGTTCATTCATCAGTTGCGCAATGCCCGACCACAAGACTGAAATAGTCGCGCCGTTACGGTAGTCGGCATGCACGCAGGTGCGGCCTATTTCGAGGATGTCGCCGCGCAGTTGCTTGAGCCCGACCAGCTGGAATTCGCCCTCGCTGTAAAAGCCGCCGGCCTGCCGTGCCCGTTGGCTGTCCAGCAGGCGGGTGGTGGCGACGATGGTGCCGGTGTGGCGGTCGCGCACCACCAGGTGTTCGCAGTGCAGGTCAAACAGATCCTGGTCCAGGCCGCTTTCCGGGTTGGCCAGCCGGGCGCCACATTCCTCACTGAAGACCTGAAAGCGCAACGCCTGTGCGGCTCTCAGGCAGGCACGGTCCTGAACCAGCTCCACGCTAAGGTGGCGTTCCTGGGTTGTTTGTATGGCAAGCGCAGCGTTTGACATGGGACACCTCCGTCGGGACAGCCTCGGGTTGTTTCCAGATCGAGGCTATGGCACCGGGGTGTCAGCGCGGTGAAACTTTGGTGGCGGTTGTGTGACAGCAGTAGGGATCTGTTGATGCAGGTCAGTGCGTGCAGCTTGAGGCTGCCTTATAAAGTGCGGCCACGCATTCCAGAGGTAACCTAGATGAATTCTCCTGCCATAGTGCTGTTCGATAACGGTACGCACAAGGTGCTTTGCTTTGATCAACTGGTCACCGGCGATGGGGTGCAGTCCAATCAATTCCTGATTATCGATCACGACGAACATGCCTTGCTGGATCCGGGTGGCGACTTGACCTATATGCCGCTGTCGCTTGCCGTGAGCCGCTATATCCCCGTGCAGGAGCTGACCTATGTGTTCGCCTCGCACCAGGATCCGGACATTATTGCGTCCCTGGATAAATGGTTTTTGCATACCCGTTGCCGGGTCGTCTGCTCTCGACTCTGGGCACGCTTTCTGCCGCACCTGTCGGCGGGCTACCTGACGCGTAGCCATGGCATGAGCACCACCGAGCGGATGATCGCGGTACCCGATCGCGGCCAGGATATTGCCCTGGGCAAGACCGTGATCAAGGCATTGCCGGCGCACTTCCTGCATTCGGTAGGAAACCTGCAATTTTTTGATCCGATCAGTGGCATTCTGTTTTCCGGTGACATGGGCGCGTCGATGGTGGATGACGCCGAGCCGGTGACTGATTTTGCCCTGCACAAACCGAATATGGAGAGTTTTCACCGGCGTTATATGGCTGGCAACAAGGCCTGCCGGCTGTGGGCCAACATGATCCGCCAGTTGCAGCCGAAAATGATCGTGCCGCAGCACGGGCGGCCCTTTGTCGGTCCTGATATGATCAAGGCTTTTCTGGATTGGATCAGCCAGCTCGAATGCGGAATGGACCTGCTGACTCAGGCTGACTACCGCATCCCCTGATGTAAGGTATGGCATGACAGGTTCTACCTATCCCTGGCGCGAGGGCAATCGTTATCAGCTCACGCTCAACGGCGAGCATTTTTTCCCGCGGCTGCTTGAGCAGTTGCAGCAAGCGCGTGACCGGATTGATATTGAGATGTATCTGGTCACCTCCGGGCAGGTTACCGCGCGGCTGATTCGGGTGCTGAGCGCTGCGGTGGAGCGCGGCGTGCAGGTACGCTGTCTGTTCGATGCGGTCGGCAGTCGCGAGTTTGTTGAAGCCGAGCGCGAGCAGTTGCGTCAAGCCGGAGCAGAGCTGCGCTTTTACAATCCACTGAACTGGCGTGCAGGCTCCAGCAACTTCCGGCGTGACCATCGCAAGATTGTGCTGGTTGATCGCTTGCGGGTAATGGTCGGCGGTATGGGCTTGACCGATCCCTTCTGCCAGGCGGATGCCGCTGGGCAAACCGAATGGCATGAGCAGATGCTGCTGATCGAGGGCCCGGTGGTAGCCGACTGGCAGGCGTTGTTCGAGCTCGAGTGGGATAAAGCCGCAGAACCCTCGGCGCAGCGCTTGCTGCAGCTGCGCGGCAAGATCCGCGTGCCAGCCCATCCGCAGGGCAACGCGGGTCATGGTCGGGTCGCCTACATTGATTCACGACACGGCAAGGAGGTGCTCAGCTGCCTGCTGGCGGCGGTGCGCCGCGCAGACACGCGGGTCTGGCTGGCGACGCCGTATTTTTTGCCAGCCTGGCGGGTACGCCGCGCCCTGCAGCGCGCCGCACGCCGCGGTGTGGATGTGCGCTTGCTGCTCTGTGGCCAGCGCATCGATCATCCGCAGGTGCGTTACGCCGGTCAGCGCTTCTACAGCCGTTTGCTGAAGGCGGGCGTGCGCATCTACGAGTATCAGCCGCGCTTTTTGCACCTGAAGACGGCGCTGGTAGACGACTGGGTGTCGCTGGGCTCGTGTAATTTCGATCACTGGACGTTGCACTGGAACCTGGAGGCCAACCATCAGGCGGTGGATGCCGGCTTGATTCGCGACGTGACCGCCAGCTTCGAGACCGATTTCACCCAGAGCAAGGAATGGACGCTGGCGCAATGGCGCGAATTGCCCTGGCAGCACCGCTTGAAAATCCGCGTCTGGGGTGAGGTCAACCGGCTGGTGATGTTGTGGTTCAATATCAAGCGTTAACAGCGTGAAAAACGCCGCCTGAGAAAGGGGTGCGACGTGCAGCCGGGCAAGCGCCTTGCTGGACACGCCGTGAACCCATCCCTGGGGGCTCATCCGCGCCCGTCCAGGGCGCGGACGGTCCAGCAAGGCGCTTGCCCGGCTTCCCGGTAGAGCATTGAGCTACACGCAAGTGCTATTTAAAGGCTCAGGCCTCAGTTGAACACCGGTTTACGCTTCTGCATAAAGGCCGTCAGCGCTTCCCGGGCTTCCGGGCCCTTGAGCAGCTCGGCAAAGTATTCACCCTCACGTTCCATGACCTCATCGGCAATCTGCGTCACACCCTGCTTGATCAATTGCTTGCTCAGGCGGATCGAGCTGGGCGGCAGTTCGGCGATGCGCAAGGCCGCTGCTCGTGCGGCATCCAGTACCGGCTGGCCGGCGGGCAGCGCGTGGTTGGCCAGACCCATCTCGGCGGCCCGTTGGCCGCTAATCATTTCACCCAGCAGCAACAGCTCGGCCGCCCGCAGATGGCCGAGCAGGCGCGGCAGCAGAAAGCTGGAGCCGGCCTCGGGGCACAGCCCCAGATTGACAAAGGGCATTTTCAGCTTGGCGTCGTCGGCCACATACACCAGATCGCAATGCAGCAGCAGGGTGGTGCCAACGCCCACGGCGGGGCCATTAACCGCGGCGATCAAGGGTTTTGGCGCGTGGCAGATGGCCTTGAGGAAATCGTACACCGGACTATCCGGCCCGGACGGCGGCACGTTAATGAAATCACTGACATCGTTGCCACTGGTAAAGCAGCTGTCGCTGCCCTGAATGATCACGGCGCGCAGGCTGTCATCGTCCTGGGCGGCATTGATGGCTTCGGCCATGGCGCTGTACATGTCGCGGGTCAGCGCATTTTTCTTTTCCGGGCGGTTCATGCTCAGGGTCA
>JAWOGT010000092.1:0-7711 GCA_046496585.1 Halopseudomonas sp. | reverse complement strand
GCGCCAGGGTGCAGACCGCACCCTTGGGCAGACCGGCCCGCATGCTGAAGCGGTCGAACCGGCCAAGGGCGGTCAGCGTCGCCGAGGTCACCAGACAGCCGAACGCGGTGTACCAGAGAAACTGCCGCAGGGTATCGGCGGCCATGATCGGGCTGACGTGCACTTCTATATCGTTCTGTTCGGTCAACGTCAGCCAGCGGGCTGTCGGCGGCTTGTCTTCGGCGTCTTCGAGGCAGAATTGGGTCCAGAGCGTCCAGTTGCCCTGCGAACGCGCCAGCAGCGCGCCGAATAACGGGTACCACTCTTCCGCCTGATGCGTCGTGACGCCGACGGCTTCGCCGTCCATGGCGTCCTTCAACTGATCGACCAGCCGCTGTAACAAATCGGTTATGCGCCCGAAGCCGGCCTTGAGTTCAACGCCCATATCGCGCAGGTGCTCGGGAATCACGCCGTCCTTGAAACGGTGCTGTGGCTGAACCTGGCCGCTGACGTCTTCGGCACTGGCAAAATCGGATACTTCGGTCAAGGCCTGCGCCATAAATTGCTGGTGCGGCTTCAGATCACGCGCCAGTTGCGGCACCTGTTCGAGAAAGCGGCCAAAATCCCCCGGCAGCGGATGTTGTGCCAGCAGCTTGCTGAGGTTCTTGTCCAGCTGCTCCAGCCATTCAGTGGTGGCGGCCATGCGCGTATGGTGGGCGAAATGCGCAATGGCCTTGTCCGGCAGGTGATGGCCTTCATCGAATATATACAGGCAATCGCGCGGGTCGGGCAGGATGGCGCCGCCGCCCAGGGCCAGATCGGCTAGTACCAGGTCGTGATTGGTGACGATTACGTCGACCTTCTGCACACCCTCGCGAGCCTTGTAGAACACGCATTGGTTGAAATGTCCGCAGCGCCGGTTGGTGCATTGGATATGATCGGTGGTCAACCGCGACCAATCCGGGTCGGCCAGTGCTTCGGGCCAGGAATCGCGTTCGCCGTCCCACTGCTTGCTGGCCAGCGATTCGACCATACGGGTATATAACTTGAGGCCAGCTTCATCCACTTCCAGATTGAAGCCTTCGTCGGCAAAGCCCTGCTGGCGGCTGGCCAGGGACTGGTTTTCGCTGAGCAGTTGGTCAAGCTTGGACAGGCAGACATAGCGCCCACGGCCCTTGGCCAGGGAAAACTGGAAGTTCAGCCCGGCATTGCGCTGAATATCCGGCAGATCCTTGAGCAC
Organism: Halopseudomonas sp.; assembly: GCA_046496585.1. Classification (GTDB taxonomy): domain Bacteria; phylum Pseudomonadota; class Gammaproteobacteria; order Pseudomonadales; family Pseudomonadaceae; genus Halopseudomonas. The sequence goes on along the minus strand of JAWOGT010000092.1, from coordinate 6,492 downwards.
AATCTGCTCCTGCAGCGCGACCGTGGCGGTGGAGATCACCAGCGGTTTGCCCAGGTGCTTGGCGATTGGAATCGCGGCCAGACAGTAGGCGACGGTCTTGCCGGTGCCAGTGCCGGCTTCGATCACGGCTACAGCCGGATCACCATCGCGGCGATTCTCGTCGTTCAGCTTGATGCCGCCAAACAGCTTGGCCACCTCGGCAATCATCAGCCGCTGACCGTAACGCGGCTTTAGCGACTTGTTTTCGAGAAAGGTGCGGTAGGCCGTCTGGATCTGGCCTTTCAGTTCATCATTCAGCATGCGGGCTCCGGGTAAGAACCGCATCATACCATTGATGATGTTCTGACGATGATCACCCTGGCTCAGTCATCCAACCGACCGGGGGTCACTTTTGCTTGCAGTTTTTACTTGCGGCCGGCCGGCTCTAGGCTGAAGCTGTATGCCCTGGCTTTTTAGAGCAACTGGATGGTCCATGTCTGACAGCCCCACTTCTGCCCTCCTCGCGATTCTGGATCACCACCAGCCCGCCAGCCTGCTCTGCATCAGCCGCGAGCCGGTTCCGGCTGTCAGTGCGTTTTGCGCAGCGCACGCCGGCTGCGAGCTGACGCACACCGATCAGGTGCCCCTGGCAGCCGAATTGACCAGCCGGCGTTATGATCTGGCCATCGTCGCCGATCAACTGGAAGCGCTAGCCATGCGCACCGGGGTCGAACTGCTCGCCGGACTGCGCAATCTCAGCGTCAGCCGCATGGCGGTGCTGGTGGATTTGCAACAGGCCGAAGGCTGGCAGGAAAACGACTTTTTCGGACTGGCAATGCAGCGACATGCGCGCTTTAACAAGGATGATCGCAGCCTGACCCTGTTTACCTACGATCTGGCTGAATACAAAAATGTGCCTGACTGGCTGAACTCCAAGTACTGGGCCAACCCGGACATGTTTGACAAGTACTGGTGGTAGGCATGCCAGGGCCTTCTTCCACAGCTGCGCCGTCAGAATGCCCCTGCGGCACCGGCAAACCCTATGCAGACTGTTGCCAGCCGCTGCACCAGGGCGCGCCGGCGCTGAACGCCGAGCAGTTGATGCGCTCGCGCTACTGCGCCTACGCGCTTGGGTTAATAGATTATCTGGTAACCAGCACCCTTCCGGCCCAACAAGCATCGCTTGATCGGCTGGCCATGGCGCAGTGGAGCAACGCCAGTACCTGGCTCGGGCTGGAGGTTGAACAGGCCACGCCAGTAGACTCGCACACGCAAAGAGCGCAAGTGACCTTTACCGCGCACTGGGCTGATCCGGGCGGGCCGCGGCAATGTCACCGGGAGTGTTCGGACTTTGTTAAACAGCACGGCCACTGGTATTTCGTTGACCCCAACCACCCCGTCAAGGCCGCTAGAAACGCTCCCTGCCCTTGCGCTTCAGGCAAGAAATTCAAACAGTGCTGCCAGGTCTGAGCCGGGTTGCTGGTCAGTCTTGCAATGCGAGGTAATCGATATTCGGCGCTACCGGCGCCACGTGCAAACGCAGCTGCTCCAGGTCGCTACCGGCAGGCGCCAGGCTCAGTGCAGACAGGTCGACCGGCAGGGGTACGAAATCATCGTACTCATCCTGCATATCCGCCCCTAAAGGCGCAATACCGAAGTCAGGCGCGTCTACCGCGCTGAACGCCGCCATATAGGCATCCCGCGGCCTTAGCGCTGAACCCCTGGCGATGTCCGGCTCTGCGCCTGGCGTAGCGGCATTGGCTGCCGGCAGCGCGCCCTCCTGACCCATGAGCTCGATACTGCAGACTGCGCCGGCGCGTTCAATGGCCTGCCGATACTTGTCCGCCGACGCCTGGTCCAGGCCCTGCTTGATCACCACCCGGCGACCGGAAAACAGCACTTGCAGTTGTTCATCACCGACTTGAAACAGCTGGCCGATCCGCGCTCTGGCCTGCTCCAGCGTGACGCCGGGGCGAACCTGTCCTTGAAACGCAATCTCAAAAAGAGGCATCGTGTCTCTCCTTTACCGTGATTAGTTAGGCAGTAGCTGCTGCATTTGATTAGTATGGACAGGCACGGGCTGCACCACAACTTAATAACGACCAGCCTGGCAGGACAATGGAGAGACATCGTGCACAGATCACTACCGACCCTGGCGCTGCTCATCAGCAGTGTCCTGTGGCTAAACGGTTGCGCCATGTTTGGCATGGGTCGATCCTACGAAAAGCCCGACATCAGTCTGGCCAATGTCGAAATGCTCAAGGCCAATCTGTGGGAGCAAACCTTTCAGCTGAGCCTGCGAGTGGATAACCCGAATGATCGCAGCCTGCCGATTCGCGGCATGCAGTACGAGATCTATCTCAATGAGGCGCGCTTGGCGACTGGGGTGAGTGACACTCACTTCACCGTCCCGGCCTATGGGTCGGAATATTTTGAATTGAATGTCAGGTCCAATCTCTGGCGTCATATCCGCGATGTGGTCAAGATGATCGAAGACCAACAGCCGGTCAGTTATCGCATCGAAGGTCACATTCGTACCGGACTGTTTATGTCGCCCACCCTGACGCTGCACGAAAAGGGTACGCTGGATCCGGTGAATTTGAGGTTTTGAACCCATCTGTTTACTGGATACCTTGTCTGAAGTATTTCCTACATTAATGGCGTGTGCACAATGACTACCTTTAGCTGGCTGGCTTTGGCAGGCCTGATCATCATCATTGCCCTGGCGATTTATGCCTTTGTACTGTGGAAAAAAGTCCTGGCGCGCAAAGCGCAGCAACGAGCCATTGCAACTGAGCGCAATCAGCGGCTCGCCAGCGACATCATCATCCTGGCCAAGAGCCTGCTCGAGGGGCAGTTGCCGGTGATTGAAGGGTCCATACGCATCAAGGTGTTACTCGACAACTACTACGGCCCACGCCGCGCTGATCTGGATGTGAGCGTATTTGAACGCATTTACGATGCCACCGCGCATATCCCTACCCACCAGGGTTGGCAGGACTTGCCCAAGGCCGAACGTCAGTTGCATGAGCGACAAATGGAAGTGCTCGAACGCGACCACCATGAAGCGATCACCCTCGCTGCGAAGAATATCAGCCGTGGACTGGGCAACTGAGTCTGGGGCCATGGCCGGTGAGTTCATTGCTCGTCAGTACAAGATAAAAGGCGCCCTGCAGGCGCCTTTTATCTTCAGTCGTATCCTTACACTACCGAGTTGCCGCCATCGACGGCAATCGCCTGACCGGTGATATGGCGTGACGCTTCGGTTGCCAGAAATACGGCTACGCCCTTGATATCTTCTTCCCCACCGATGCGTCCCAGCGGGGTGCCGGCCTTGATCAGCTCGGTGACCTTCTCCAGGCCCTTGGCCAGCTTGGTCGGGAAGTAACCCGGGCAAATGGCGTTGACATTGATATTGTAAGGACCCCATTCACCGGCCAGGGCCCGCGTCAGATTGATCGCTGCTGCCTTGCTGGTGTTATAGGCCACGGTGTGGATGCCGGAATTGGCGCGATTGCCCTTCAACCCGGCAATCGAGGCGATATTGATGATCTTGCCGGACTGACGGGGAATCATGAAACGCCGCGCCACTTCCTGTGCCATCAGGAAACACACGTCCACGTTCAGCGTCATGACCTTCTGCCACCCTTCGTAGCTGTGCTCTTCCGCAGGCTGGCCCCAGGTGGTGCCAGCGTTGTTGATCAGGATGTCTATGGTACCGAATTTGGCTTCGGCGGCATCGACCAGAGTAGTGATCGGGTGGGTATCCAGCTTGCCCAGGTCGCAAGCCACACCACCGGCTTGAATACCCTGCGCTTCGAGGTCCTTGACCACCTGTTCAATTTCGGCCGCATTACGCGCGCTGATAAAGATCTTGGCCCCTTGCTCGCCCAATGCTTCAGCCATTTGCAGGCCCAGGCCCTTGGTGCCGCCAGTGATCAGGGCGACCTTGCCGGTCAGATCGAACAGTTGCTTGACGCTCATAATGTGTCCTCTTTGGGGGTGTGCAGAAACGCTTCAGACCCACAGCATAGCCTCCCTACCCCTGCACTCCGACCATCAGTGATTCGCGTGATATGCGACCCCGCTCCAGTGTTATCATGCTCAGCCCTTTTTGACTGGTACTGGACATGGCTGAACACGACTTCCGGCGCAATCTGCTGACCTCCGCTCACACGCTGATTGAATGCCGCACGCTGGCCGGCGGGCTCTATCAAGTGACCGGGCAAAGCGGTGGCGTGCAATCAGGCGACACCTTGATCTGCACGGTCAAAGGCAGCAGTGATCTGCCGTTACGGCTGCAGGTTGAAAAAATCCGCTACCTGATCAACCCCCCCGGCCAGTGGACCGCTACCGCCAAGGGGCCCGATCTGCGGGGCCAGTCGGTGCTGGGCTGGTCGATCAAGTGTGACCAGTGCCAAAAAGAACAGACTTTCGAGTTTCTCGCCATGGACCAGGACGACTTGCCCAAACGCACCGCCAGAGCAGTCGCGCGCATCAGTGAACTGGGCTGGACGCCGCGCGGTGACAACCATGTGTGTCCAGCTTGCGCGCGCCAGCCTCACTGATAGTCAGCGTCAAAACAGATTGAGCTGCTCGCCGAGCAGACTGTGGCTGCTATCCAGCCTGACGCCAACGCCGATCAGCCGCACAGGGCGGTTGCCGCGACTGAACGCTTGCGCGCACAACTCGCGGTAGCCTTCCGGGCTGACCGGCGCACCAGCCTGCTCCAGGGTCGTTTGGGTAAAATCGTGAAACTTCAGTTTAACGAAGGGTTTGCTGACCCGGTATCCGCCCTCCAGCCTGCCCAACCGCTGGGCCAGTTTTTCCAGTAACGGCGGCAAGGCATTCAGGCACGCCTCCAGGTCTGACAGGTCCTGATCAAAGGTATTTTCCACACTGACCGACTGGCGCTTGCTCTCCACTACCACCGGGCGATCATCAATACCCCGGGCCAATTGCCACAGGCGTTCACCGAAGCTGCCGAACTGCTTGGCCAGGTCCTGTTTGCGCCAGGGCAACAGCTCGCCGCAGACATCGATCCCCAAACCTTTCATCCGCGCTGCAGTGACCTTGCCAACGCCGTGCAAACGCCCGATTGGCAAGGTCTTGATGAAGGCGTCCACCTCATGGGGAAGAATCACTTTCAGCCCGTCCGGCTTGTTCCAGTCACTGGCTATCTTGGCCAGAAACTTGTTCGGCGCGACACCGGCGGACACGGTAATACCCTGACTGGCAAAAGCCTTGCGGCGGATCTCCTGCGCCATCAGCGTAGCACTGCCCCGGCAAGCCTCGCTGTTGCTCACATCAAGAAAGGCCTCATCCAGAGACAATGGCTGAATCAGCTCGGTGTAGTCAGTAAAAATGGCCTGAATGGCCTGGGAAGCTTCGCGATAGACCGCCATGCGCGGCGGGACAATCAACAGGTCGGGGCACAGCTTGCGGGCATAGGCAGAAGCCATTGCCGAGCGCACACCGTAGGCCCGCGCTTCATAGTTACAGGTAGCCACTACCCCGCGTTTACCCGGATCACCGCCGACCGCCAACGGCCGGCCGCGCAGGCGCGGATCATCACGCATCTCGATGGCGGCGTAAAAACAATCACAGTCCACGTGGATAATCTTGCGCAAGTGAGGCTCTGCTGGCTGGTTGCAACCGCCCCAGTGTACCCGATCAGGCAAGCATCCCATGCTCAAGCACAATGATTCGCGGGATAATGATCAACTGGCCACAACACAATTGCGCCCGGACTTCTTGCCAGCATAGAGCGCCCGGTCGGCGCGGCGGATGACCTCTTCTATACAGACATCCTGATTGGTAACCTCAGTAACGGCGAAGGTCGCGGTAATCTGGAGACTCGAGCCCTCAACCGGCACACAGGCTGACTGCAGGCGCTCGCGCAGTCGACCAAGCACATGCAGCGCACAATGCAGATCGGTATCGGGCAACAGCAGGATAAACTCCTCACCGCCGAAGCGTCCGACAATGTCGGTGTTGCGCAAGGTGTCGACAAACAGCCGCGAGACCTGTTTAAGCACCTGATCTCCGGCATCATGGCCGTGCTCGTCATTGATTTTCTTGAAGTGGTCCAGATCCACTACGCACAACGACAAGGCGACCACATGGCGCCGCACCCGCTCCAATTCACGCTGGAACAAGGACTCGTATTGGCGGCGATTGAACAGGCCGGTGAGCGGATCGGTAGTAGCCTGGAGTTTCAGCTCCACCTCCAGCTGCTCCCGGCGCTTGATCTCTTCCTGCAGGGCCTGATTAACCCTCACTGTTTCGGTGAACAACGCATACTGCTGGCGCTGGCCTTTCTGCAGGCGGAGCCCGGCCGCATAGCCAATGATGGCGGGAAACAGCAGCACGAATGTCAGCCCGACCAACAAGGTCAGTTCTACATCGCGCAAGGCGATGCAGTAGAGCGTGCCAGCGATACCGAAAGCCGCGCCAATATTGGATAGCACTACGCGATTGGGAATAAAGATGTACAGACTGATCAGGATGATC
>JAWOGT010000085.1:0-14173 GCA_046496585.1 Halopseudomonas sp. | reverse complement strand
GAGCGACAGGTCGCCCACCACCGGCATGTGGATCCCAGTCCGGTCGACGTAGCCTGGGATTTCTACCACGCAGCCATCCGGTAAGTTGGTGATATTGCCCTGGGTCATAGCTCCCTTAGCTATCTGGATCGGCAGTCCGATTCTCTTTTTCCCCATTTTCGAGCGATTGAAGTTATGCAAACCTCCTGTTTTTCCCCCCGTATTGCTGCAGTAGCGCCCTGGATGAGAGCGTTTTCGCTGCTGGCACTGGCCACTCTGGTCTCGGCCTGTGGCAGCAATGACGATACTGCGTCCGCAGCCAGGATGCCGCCGCTGGTGACGGTGCAGGAAGTGACGCGCTCGGATGCCGACCTGATTCAGGAATATCCGGCACGGGTGCGCGGGGTCAGGGAAGTGGAGGTAAGAGCACGCATTCCGGGTGTGTTGCAACAACGGGTGTATACCGAGGGTGCCGACGTGGCGGAGGGCGATATTCTGTTTCGCATCGTTCCGGAACCCATGCAAATCATGGTGAAACAAGCCGAAGCGGCGAAAAGTAACGCCATTGCCGAAGTCAAACAGGCCGAGCGCGAGTGGGAGCGCGCCAAACAATTGTTTGAGCGCGGTGCGCTGAGCGCCAGTGAGCGTGACCGGACCCAATCCCAGGTCGACTTCGCGCGCGCCGGGCTGGATGAAGCCGATGCACGTCTGGACGAGGCCAAGCTGAATTTGTCCTATACCAACGTCCGTGCGCTGATGACGGGGAGCGCCGGTCTGGAGGTGGTGCCGGAAGGCAGTGTGTTGGCGGTAGGCGCGCTGCTGACCACGCTGGTCAAGCAGGATTCGGTGCATGTGACCTTTGCCCTGCCGGAGCGTGATGCAGCCATGCAGCGCGCGGCGCAGATTGAAGACGCTACGCTCAACGGGGCAGTCACCCTGTTGATGGCCGATGGCAATGAGTATCCGCTCACCGGCAAGATTGATTTCACCTCCAGCAGCATTGATAACGCAACCGGCAGCATTACCTTGAGAGCGATGTTTGATAACCCCGACAGACAGCTTATACCAGGCCAATTTGTGCGTATCCGGCTGGTTCTCAAGCACTTCAGTGACCAGGTATTGCTGCCTTCCGAGGCGGTGGGTGCCAGCGGTGAAGGGCCACAGGTACTGATCGTCAACGCTGATTCCGAGATAGAAGTACGCCAGGTACAGCTCGGCCAGATTCTTGGCGTCAGGCAGATCATCCAGGAGGGTGTCAAACCGGGTGACCGGGTCGTCATCAATGGCCAGGTGGGTTTGCGCGCTGGCGCCAAGGTGCGGCTAGTCGAGCCGCAAGCAGAGCGAAGCGCTGCATCTGCCGACGCCGGGGAGTAAGGACATGCTGCAGTTTTTTATTGATCGTCCGATTTTTTCGACGGTGCTGTCGATCCTGATTCTGATTGCCGGTGGTACCTCGCTCTATCAACTGCCGATTGAGCAGTACCCCGATGTGGTGCCGCCGCAGATTGTGGTCGAAGCCCGCTACCCAGGGGCCAGTTCGCAGGTGATCGCCGACGCCGTGTCTGCGCCGTTGGAGCAAGCCATTAATGGTGTCGATGACATGTTGTATATGGAGTCCTTCAGTGCCGACTCCGGGAACTTGCAGCTGACCGTGTACTTCCGCATTGGTACCGATCCGGACCAGGCCACTATCGACATTAACAATCGGGTCCAGAAGGCCACCGCTAAACTGCCGCAGGAAGTCCGTGATCTCGGTATCGTGGTACAGGCGCGCTCGACATCCATTCTGCAGGTTGTGGCGCTGTCATCTGAAACCGAACAGCTGGGCGTATTGGAGATCAGCAACTATGCGCTGCTCAACGTGCTGGATGAACTGGTGCGGCTGCCGGGTGTCGGTGACGCGCGGCTGTTCGGTGCCCAGGATTACTCCATGCGCATCTGGCTGCGGCCCGACAAGCTGGCTGAATACGACCTGACGCCCAGCGATGTGGCCACCGCCCTGCGCGAGCAGAACGCGCAGTTTTCCGCCGGTCGGATCGGTGCTAACCCGGCGCCTGAGGGGCAGGCCTTTACCTTCAGTGTCAGCACGCCTGGAAGGATGTCCACCCCGGAAGAGTTCGAGCAAATCATCCTGCGCAGCGATTCCGATGGGCGTACGCTGCGACTGGGTGACGTGGCACGCGCCGAGTTGGGCGCACAAAACTATGATTTCAGCGCGACCTTCAATGCCAAGAACGCCGTGCCTCTAGGTATCTATCTGCAGCCCGGGGCCAATGCGCTGGAAACCGCAGAGCAGGTGCGTCAGGCCATGGAGCGTATTTCGCAACGCTTCCCCGGCGACTTGCGCTACGATATTCCCTACGACACCACCCTGTTTATCGATGTCTCGATCAAAGAGGTACTGATTACCTTTATCCAGGCACTGGCACTGGTGGTGCTGGTTACCTTCCTGTTTCTGCAGCATCTCAAGGCCACGCTGATTCCACTGGTGGCAATCCCGGTATCGCTGATCGGTACCTTCGCCGGGATGATGTTGATGGGCTTCTCGATCAATCTGCTGACCCTGTTCGGGCTGATTCTGGCCATCGGTGTGGTGGTGGATAACGCCATTATCGTGATGGAGAATGCCGAGCGGTTGATCAAGGAAGAGGGGCTGTCCAGCTACGAAGCGGCCAGCAAGACGATGAAGCAGGTGTCCGGCGCGGTGGTAGGTTCCACGCTGGTGCTGATAGCGGTATTTGCGCCGGTGTCTTTCCTGGGCGGGCTGAGCGGCGAGCTGTACCGCCAGTTTGCTATTACGATTGCCGTTTCCGTGGGTATTTCCGGCGTAGTGGCATTGACCCTCAGCCCAGTGATGTGCGCGCTGTTGCTGGACAGCAAGGAAACCGAGCCGTCACCCAAGTTTGCCTGGTTCAATAATGGTTTCGATCGGCTGACCGAGGGCTTTACCCGCCTGGTGGGCTGGATGCTCAATCATGCCAAGATCACCCTGGTGCTGTTTCTGCTGTTGATTGGATCGACCCTGTTTCTGCTGGATCGCATGTCCAGTGGCCTGGTGCCCCAGGAGGACCAGGGTTTCCTGTTGACGGTTTATCAACTGCCTCCGGTGTCTTCCCTGGAGCGGACTGAAGCTGTGCGCGAGGAGCTGAGCCAGAAGATTGTCGACATGGACGAGACCAAGGGCATTACCAGCTTTGCCGGCTTCGACATCATGAACCGCGGGCTGCGCACCAACATGGGTGTTGCCTTCGTCACCTTGATCGACTGGGATGATCGTACCAGGGCAGAGCAGAGCGCCCAGGGCATGGCGAACCGGATCGTCGGTCTCGGTGCTGATATTCAGGAAGCCAATGTCATGGCCTTTGTACCGCCGCCCATCAACGGTCTGTCGCTGACCGGTGGTGTGGAAGGTTACCTGCAGCTGCGCGGTGAAAGCGACCCGCTCAAGCTCAAGGCGCAAGCCGACCGGCTGGTCGCCGCCGCCAGTGAGCGCCCGGAGCTGGTCAACGTGCGCGCTGCACTGGATGTCGGGGTGCCGCGCTATCAGGCGGATGTGGATTGGGACAAGGCCAAGGCCATGGGTGTTCCGATCAATGAGATTTTCACCGCCATGCGCAGCACCTTCGGCGCCCTGTACGTCAATGACTTTTCCCTGCAGGGCCGCAACTGGCAGGTCAATATGCAATCGGAGGGCGAATTCCGCAGCCATCCGGATGACCTGCGCAAGGTTTTCGTGCGCTCAGGCACCGGTGAATTGGTGTCTTTGAACAACGTGGTCACCCTGGAACGCACCCAGGGGGTCGACGCGGTTAGCCGCTTCAATCTGTATCCCGCGACCAAGGTCACCGCTGACCCGGCGCCGGGCTACAACACGGCCGCCGCGTTGGCCGCTCTGCAGGAAGTCGGTGCCGAGGTACTGGCTCCCGAAGCGCAGCTCGGCTGGGTGGGTGAGGCTTATCAGCTACTGGATTCGGCCTCATCCGGGGCACTGGCGTTCGGCATGGCTCTGCTCATGGTGTTTTTGATACTGTCGGCGCAGTACGAGCGCTGGAGTCTGCCGCTGGCGGTCGCCACAGCCATTCCTTTTGGTGTGTTCGGCGCCGTCGTAGCGTCCATGTTGCGCGGCTTCCCCAACGACATCTACTTTCAGGTCGGCTTGCTGGTATTGATCGGGTTGGCGGCCAAGAACGCCATCCTGATCGTCGAATTTGCGGCGCAAAACCGCAAGGAAGGCATGTCGCCCTACGACGCCGCGTTGACCGCGGCGCGGCAACGGTTCCGGGCGATCATGATGACCGCGCTGACCTTTATCATCGGCAGTTTGCCGCTGGCCATCAGTACCGGGGCCGGTGCGGTGAGCCGCCAGGAGATCGGTACGGTCGTGGTCGGCGGCATGATCGCCGCCAGTACCCTGGCATTGATCTTTGTGCCGGTGTTCTACATGCTGCTGGAGCAGCGCGGGTTCAAGCGCACCGAGTAAGCTGTGCCTAGCTGTTTTCTCTGTTGCTAGCCCTGTCCCTGTCGCTCACCAGCGGCAGGGACAGAACGGTTCAGCCCTGCGCGGGGATCACCGCCAACAGAAAACTGTATTCCTCGGCCAGCTCGCGGATCGCCTGATAGCGTCCGCTGGCACCGCCATGCCCGGCGCTCATCTGGGTACGCAGCAACAGCGGCTGGGTGTCGGTCTTGCAGTAACGCAGTTTGGCTACCCACTTGGCCGCTTCCCAATACTGAACGCGCATATCGTGATAGCCCGCCGTGATAAAGAGCGCGGGGTACGCCTGGGCACGCACCTGCTCATAAGGCGCGTAGCTGTGCACAAATTCGGCGACCAGCGGATCATTCATATCGCCCCATTCCTCGTACTCGCCGATGGTCAGCGGCAACTCCGGGTTGTTCATGGTGTTGAAGACATCGACAAATGGCACATCAGCCACTGCCGCGGCGAACAGCTCGGGGCGTTGGTTGATAACATTGCCGATCAACAGGCCACCGGCGCTGCCGCCGGCGATCACCAGCTGATCCGGACGGGTGAGGCCCCGCTCTATCAGGTGCTCGGCACAGGCTATAAAGTCACTGAAGGTATTGCCCTTGTGCTCGAGTTTGCCGCCCTGATACCAGGCTTCGCCGAGATCCGCGCCACCGCGGACATGGGCAATCGCGAATCTCCAGCCACGCTCCAGCAGCGATAGCCGCGCGTGGGAAAACCACGGATCCATGCTGGCACCATAGGCACCGTAGCCATACAGGTAGAGCGGCGCGGGTCTGGTTGCGGTGGTAGCGCGCGCGCGGGCGCCGACCAGGCTAATCGGGATGCGGTTCCCGTCTGCGGCCGTTGCCCACTCACGGGTGACGACATAATCATCGGGATCGAATGGGCCTTCTACCGGTACTTGCTTGAGAACGCGTTGTTTGCCGCTGGCAATTTCCAGGGCGCTGACCTGAGCCGGGCGGTTCAACGATTCATAACGCAGCCGGACACACTCGCTGGTGTATTCTTCGCCGCCTTGCACATGCAGGCTGTAGACCGCGTCGGGCATCTTCACCTGGTAAGGTGCGGCATGCTCAGGTCGAATCTCCAGGATGATCAGGCCCTGGTCACGGTAATGCAGCAACAGCCCGGCGCGCTGCACGCTCATATCTTCAAGGGTACGCTGCGGATCCAGCGCGGCAATGAGTTGCCAGCCAGTTTGGCTGGGCTCAGCGGGGTCGGCCTTGAACAGGGCAAAGTTTTCGCCGGGCGCATTACTGCGAATAAGCAGACCCTCTGGGCCGTGATCTACATGATATTCATGCCCGGTCTGGCGCGGTTCGATCATCAGCCACGGGGCTGTGGGTTGGTCCGCTGGCAGCAGCTGCACCTCAGTGGTGTTCTTGCTGGAGCTGGCCAGCAGCAGCCATTGCTCGGAGCTGCTGCGATAGATATGCAGATCGAAGCGTTGATCCTGCTCATGGTACAGATGCACCGCTGCAGCCCCGGGTTGCAACCGCCAGAGATGCGCGGGACGTGAGGTGTTATCCATGCTGATAGCAAACAGGTGCTGGCTATCCTGGGCCCAGACCAGACTGCCGTCCGCGTTGTCCAGCGGCAGTTCTGCCACGGCACCTGTGTCCAGGTTCTTCAGATATAGCGAATAGGTCTCGCCGCCCTGGCGGTCCAGGCTGTAGGCCAGCCACCGATGGTCGGGGCTGATCGCATAATCGCCCAGTTGCAGAAAGCCATCACCGGCCAGCAGGTTCAGGTCCAGCAGCAACGCTTCACTGGCCGCGTCTATCGTTAGCGAGCCATCATGCGGTTTGGCACAGCGGTAATAGCGCGGGTATTCGGCGCCGGCATCGGTACGCTGATAATACAGCCAGGGGCCCCAGACGCCAGGGAGGGACAGGTCGGTTTCGCGTATCCGCCCACGGATCTCCTCAAACAACCCCTCGCGCTGATCGTCATGGGTCGCCAGCCAGGCTTCAGTCGCCTGATTTTCCTGCTCCAGGAAGGTCAGCACGTCGGCTGTGTCGCGTTGCTCCAACCAGGCGTAGGGGTCTTTGCCGGGATCGCGGCGGATAGGGTGTGGCATCGAGTTGGGACTCCTTGAATAAAACCGTTATTATAGAGCACCTTTTCTGCTGACCGGTGACTGCCAGATGTTCAATGAATCCGAATACCAGATGATGTGGATGATCTATCTGGCGGCGGCAGGCTGCGCCTGGCTGGTCTGGTGGAAGATGACCAGCTGGATTCCGTTGTGGTACGTGCGTGAACCGCTCTGGCTGATCGTCGCCGTGTTGCTGTTCACCCCGGTCAGAGTCGACCCGATGGAAGTCTGGTTGGCACCGGCCAGCATGATTTACCTGCTCGATACAGTGCTCGATACCGGCGACAACGAAGCGCGGGTGCTTGGTGATCTGGCTCTGGCAATGGGTGTTGCGCTGCTGGTTTATCTGCTATTTGCGGCGGGCAGGGCAGGCTGGAAGCATTGGCGCAAGCAAGAAGTTGCTCGCGCGCCTGGGCACTATAAAACGCGCTGAGGGCCGTTCAGCCCTCGTTTTTCTGCTCGTATAGCGTGCGTGCCATGTGCATGATCTGTTCCTGGAACTCACTGCGCTGGATGTCCGTCATCGGACATATGCCGATCTGCTCGAACAGACGGTAACCGCGAACCGAGAAAAACAGAATACTCGCCTGGGCAAGACCCAGCGGTGATTCGGCGAGAATGTTGAACAGACCCTGGACGTCGTCCGAGGTGGTTTGCAGCAAGGCCGGATTGCTGGCTGCGGCGGCGAGAATGGCGGAGTCGAGGTTCTTTTCTTCGTTCGATTCACTCAGGTTACTGAGCAGCAGCGATTTGAGTTCCCGCATCGGCTCATCCGGTAGCACACTTTCATAGGCTCTCCAGCGTACGCGGAATCGCTCCAGTCGGTGTTCAATCATGGCTGCGAGCAAGGCTTCGCGGTCCGGGAACATGGCCTGCAGATCGCTTTCTTCGATGCCAGTGCGTTCGCTCAGGCTGGCAAAGGTCAGCTGGGATGCACCCAGTTCGCTGACGATGGCTTCTGCCGCACGGAAAATATTCAGACGGCGGTGTTCGGATTCTTTGCTATCGATGCTTTCCACTGTTTGTCTATCCTGGTGGTGGGTTACCAAGGCAACACTGAATAAGGCAGCGTCGGGTGTTTGCCTGATGGCCAACGAGTGATCACACTCGGATTATTTGCACGTAGGTTACGTCTTAAGGGGCTGGCAGGCGAGTATTTTTTACAGCGAGGAGGCACAGGCGGGGGCAGGGCTGGATAAATCGCAGGCATTAAAAAACCCGGCCGAGGCCGGGTTTTTCAGTCAAGCGTCGGAATTAACCGATTACTTGAATGTTTGCAGCTTGCTTGCCTTTAGGACCAGTAGTGATATCGAAAGATACCTTCTGGTTCTCGGCGAGGGATTTGAAGCCCTGAACCTTGATTTCGGAGAAGTGGGCGAACAAATCATCACCACCGCCGTCTGGAGTAATGAAGCCAAAGCCTTTAGTGTCATTGAACCACTTAACTGTACCAGTTGCCATTTCGAATAATTCCTATCAAATAAAAAAATTTGAGCTGAGCTCAATTAAAGCGTGGGGACTCAAAGATTACGAGAATGACAAACTTACGTACTGAAAAGTGCGCTTGCAGCCTACTACTCTATCTTGAAAACCTACGCGCTCACTGTGCGCCTTAATGTAAATCAAGTCAAGCTAAGCTGTGACCTGCTTCATCGGGCTTGCAATGAACGAAACTCAGTATACGGCAGATTCCAGAAATAACACCCTTTACTTGCATTTTTTTTGCTTCTGAGCTGCCGTTCGTCCGAAACCGGCCTCATGTGCGCCGGTAAGGGAAGACGTCCAGGACCTGCCCATCCTTGATGCGCTCCTGCAAACCCTTCCAGAAGCTGGCTTCGAACAGGTCACCGTGCATGCTGGAAAAGGCCTTGCGATGGCGGATGTCGGCAAACAGGAAGACCGGGAACTCTTCGGGGAATACATCGTTAGGCCCCACCGAGTACCAGGGCTCTGAGGCCATTTCCTGCTCTGGGTAAATGGCTTCGGGGATGTTGCGGAAATTCACCTCGGTGAGATAGCTGATTTCATCGTAGTCATAAAAGACCACGCGGCCGTGGCGGGTAACGCCGAAGTTTTTCAGCAGCATGTCGCCCGGAAAAATATTGGCGGCGGCCAGTTCCTTGATCGCTTTGCCGTAGTCGAGCAGTGCTTCGTGCGTCTGCGTCTCGCTGGCGTGCTCCAGATACATGTTCAACGGCGTCATGCGCCGTTCGGTCCAGCAGTGCCTGACAAGAATCACGTCACCTTCTTCAACCACGGTAGAGGCTGCAACCTCGAGCAGTTCTGCCAGACATTCAGGGTCAAAGCGATCGCGCCGGAAGCGGAAGTCGGCAAACTCCTGGGTATCAGCCAGCCGGCCGACACGGTCATGGCGCTTGACCAGACGGTAACGGTCGATGACGGTGGCGCGGTCAATGTTCTTTGATGGTGCGAATTTGTCCTTGATGATCTTGAACACGGTATTGAAGCCGGGCAGGGTGAATACGCTCATGACCATGCCGCGTACGCCTGGTGCCATGATGAAGCGGTCTTCACTTCTCGCCAGATGCGCGATCAAGGCCCGATAAAATTCGGATTTGCCCTGCTTGTAGAAACCAATGGCGGTGTACAGTTCGGCAATATGTTTGCCGGGCAGCAATTGCTTGAGAAAGGCAACCATCTCCGCCGGCACCACCGCCTCAACCATGAAGTAAGAACGGGTAAAGGAAAAAATGATCGAGACCTGCGACTCGTCGGTAATCAAGGTGTCGACACTGATGCCTTCATGCTCCCGATGGATCAGCGGTAGTACGAAAGGCCACTGTTCCTGTTGGCTGATGATGCGGCCGACCAGATAGGCGCCCTTGTTACGGTAAAAAACCGACTGGATGAGTTCCACTGTCAGGCTGCGATCTTCCTGTGCCCAATCCGGCAAGCCCTGGCGCAGGTGCTCGATGATCATCTTGCAGTCGCGCTCGAAGTTGGCCCAGGGCGCGTCGAAGCTGTGTTCGTCGAGAATCTGCCGTACCAGCCCGTCCAGTGAACCACCGGAAATAAAGCCGCGGGTCAGCGGTATCCTGGACGGCGGCCGTCTGGCTGGCCTGGTACTGTGCACAAACATGGTTTCATCACTGATCTGATCGTGGTGGTGTAGCGAGCAGAAAATCGAATTGAACCAGGTCTCGGCCAGCTCGCCGTCGAAGCGCTGGTCGATCAGGGTGATATAGGCCTTGCGAATATCGGGCCAGCAACTGACATCCAATATGGAGTTGGCAGCGGGCGCCTCGCCCAGACGGGCGGCGACGGCGTGTACACAGTCTTCATAGAGGTTGATCCGCGCAGTCGAGGCCAGCTGAATGTCGCTCCAGCGCGCCTGTTCGAAGCGCAGGCGCGCGCCGGAGGTGATGCTGCGAAACTCGTCACGATAGTCATCGAAGGCATCCAGGATGTCCTGAGCTATACGTTTGGGGCTGTAGGGCATGGGATGGGTGCTGCCTGTGCCAGGATGGAATCTGCAGAATAGCCAGTCTGATGATCCAGTGAAAGTGTCAGGCTCTTTATAGAGAGGTAAATAGAGAGATAAATTGCCGATCTGAACGGCAGTTAAATCACCCATCGGCGCCAGAGCAGATAGAGTAGCTGAACTGTTTTGAACCGGCGAAGTCATTTGCGTATGAAAAAGACCTACAGCGTTCCCTTGTCGGCATTGGCTGTCATTGTTGTATTACTGGTAATTCTGCATCTGTCGTTAGCCAGCCTGGTGCGCAACATGTTGAACGAGAACATGGCGCAGATGGGTGATTACACAGGGGAGGTCGAGGACGTCGAGCTGTTCTGGTGGCGCGGTGCCTACCGTATTCACAATCTGACTATTCAGAAGACCGTCGGCAAGGCACAGGCACCGTTCTTTGTTGCGCCGCGCATCGATATTGCGCTCAGCTGGCGGTCCTTGTGGGATCACCATGCACTGGTGGTCCGGGTGCGCTTCACCGACCCCGAACTGAATTTTATTGACTCCAAGATTGCCAGTGATCGCCAGACGGGCGAGGGTGTCGATTGGCGCGAACGTCTGCGCGAACAGATCCGCATTCAGATTGATGAATTGCAGATCGTTAACGCTACGGTGGCCTTGCGCAATTTCACCTCCGAGCCCCCGGTCAACCTGTATGCCAACAACCTGAATATGACAGTGCTCAACCTGAGCACCTCGCGTGAATCTGAAGGCACGCGTGACGCGAGCCTTGAAGGGACGGCAGACCTGCTCGGCCACGCGCCCATGGAGATGGAGGCCGCCTTTGATCCGTTGCTGGAGATGGACGATTTTGAATTGCGCTTTCGGGTCAGTGAAGTGGACCTGACCCGATTGAACGATTTTGCCTCGGCCTATGGCAAGTTTGACTTCAGCAGCGGCAATGGTGAGCTGGTCATAGAGGCGCAGGCAGAGGATGCGCAATTGACGGGCTATATCAAGCCGCTGCTGCGCAACGTCGAAGTGTTCGACTTTGCGCAGGATATCCAGAGTGAGGGCAAGGGTTTTTTCCGCGGCATTTGGGAAGCGCTGGTCGGTGCCAGTGGCGCGGTAGTGAAAAACCGCAGTCGCGATCAGATCGCCACACGGGTCAATTTGAGTGGCAGCCTGCAGGACGCCGACGTGAGCCCCATGCAGGCTTTTTTAGGCATTTTGCGCAATGGCTTTGTCGAAGCGTTCAATGCGGGCTTTGAAGAGCCCGCGCCGGAAACGGAATAATGCGGCCCTGGCGGTAGCCATCGCGTGATCGCGCAGCCCGGAGCGGGCTGCGCCGACGGATTACTGCTGCAGCTCGGCCGCGCTGAACATGTCGCTGAACAACATGCTACTCAGGTAGCGCTCGCCAGAGTCAGGGAGTATCACCACCATGGTTTTGCCCTGCATCGACGGCTCTTCCGCCATACGGACTGCGGCAGCCATTGCTGCACCGCAGGAGATGCCGCAGAGGATGCCTTCCTCGCGCATCAGGCGTAGCGCCATGGCTTTTGATTCTTCGTCGGAGACTAGCTCAATACGGTCGACCAGCGACATGTCCAGATTGCCCGGTACGAAGCCAGCGCCTATGCCTTGAATCTTGTGCGGGGCCGGTTTGAGCTCCTGCCCATCGCGGGTCTGGGTCATCACCGGTGAACTGACCGGCTCTACCGCCACTGACAGAATGTTCTTCTTGCAGGTGTGCTTGATATAGCGCGAGACGCCGGTAATGGTCCCGCCGGTGCCGACGCCGGATACCAGTACATCGATGCTGCCTTCGGTATCCTTCCAGATCTCCGGGCCGGTGGTTTTTTCGTGAATCGCCGGGTTGGCCGGGTTTTCAAACTGCTGCAGCAGAATATGCCTGGCCGGGTCCTGGGCAGCGATTTCTTCGGCAGCGGCAATGGCGCCCTTCATGCCCTTGGCCGGATCAGTCAGGACCAGCTCGGCACCTAAGGCCTTGAGCACCTTGCGTCGCTCCAGACTCATGGAGGAGGGCATGCTCAGCTTCAGTTTATAGCCCCGTGCGGCGGCAACGAAGGCCAGACCTATGCCGGTGTTGCCTGAGGTGGGCTCGACAATGGTCATGCCCGGCTTCAGCCGTCCGCTGTCTTCGGCATCCCAGATCATGCTGGCACCGATCCGGCACTTGACCGAGTAAGCCGGGTTGCGGCCTTCGATCTTGGCCAGGATGGTCACACCCAACGGGCCAAGCCGGTTGATGCGCACCAGCGGCGTATTGCCAATGGAGTGCGAGTTGTCTGCGTAAATTTTACTCATGATGACGTCCTGTTCGGTGCGGGGATCATTCAGTGACTGAATACTACATCCAGGTTCACAGTGCGCCTACCGTCACGTTATAGTCGCTGTTTTGACCGGGAGCCAATAGTTACTGGCTCTGCTGCTGAATTTTCCAGAGGATAGCCCGAATGAAATTTGAAGGTACTGACGCCTACGTTGCTACGGATGACCTGAAACTGGCGGTCAACGCTGCCATTACCCTGGAGCGCCCGTTGCTGGTCAAGGGCGAGCCCGGTACCGGCAAGACCATGCTGGCCGAGCAGCTCGCCGAGTCGATGGGCGCGAAACTCATCACCTGGCATATCAAATCCACCACCAAGGCGCATCAGGGTTTGTACGAATACGATGCCGTGAGCCGCCTGCGTGATTCCCAACTGGGTACCGACAAGGTGCATGATGTACGTAACTACATCAAAAAGGGCAAGCTTTGGGAAGCCTTTGAAGCGGAAGAAAAGGTCATCCTGCTGATTGACGAGATCGACAAGGCGGACATCGAGTTCCCCAACGATTTGCTCCAGGAACTCGACAAGATGGAGTTCTACGTTTACGAGACCAATGAGACGATCAAGGCCGACAAGCGTCCGATTATCATCATTACCTCGAACAACGAGAAAGAACTGCCGGATGCCTTCCTGCGCCGCTGCTTCTTCCATTACATCGCCTTCCCGGATCGCCACACCATGCAGCGCATCGTCGATGTGCATTTCCCCAACATCAAGAAGGAACTGGTGTCCGAGGCGTTGGACATCTTCTTTGATGTGCGCAAGGTACCTGGCTTGAAGAAGAAGCCCTCGACCTCTGAATTGGTCGATTGGTTGAAGCTGCTGATGGCCGACCAGATCCCCGAAGCGGTACTGCGTGACCGTGATCCGACCAAGGCCATCCCGCCACTCTACGGTGCGCTAGTGAAGAACGAGCAGGACGTACAGTTGCTGGAACGTCTGGCGTTCATGACCCGTCGCCAAAACCGTTAACAAGGAGGGCGCCCATGTTATTGGGCCTGTTCAATGAAATGCGCGCAGCCAAGGTGCCGGTATCGGTCCGTGAGCTGCTCGATCTGATCCGCGCGCTCAAGCACCATGTAGTGTTCGCCGATATGGACGAATTCTACTATCTGGCGCGTACCGTGATGGTCAAGGATGAACGCCATTTCGACAAGTTCGACCGCGCCTTTGGCGCCTATTTCAACGGTCTGCAGAATCTGGATCAGCTGCTCGAAGCGCTGATCCCGGAGGATTGGCTGCGCAAGGAGTTCGAGCGCATGCTGACCGATGAAGAGCGCGAGAAGATTAAATCCCTGGGCGGTCTGGACAAGCTGATCGAGGAGTTCAAGAAGCGTCTCGAAGAGCAGAAGGAGCGCCATGAGGGCGGTAACAAGTGGATCGGTACCGGCGGTACCAGCCCGTTTGGTTCTGGCGGTTACAACCCCGAAGGCATCCGCGTCGGTGACGCTGGTAAACGTCAGGGCAAGGCGGCCAAGGTCTGGGACCAGCGCGAGTACAAGAACCTGGATGACCAGCTCGAACTCGGCACGCGCAACATCAAGGTGGCTTTGCGGCGGTTGCGCAAGTTCGCCCGTCAGGGCGCGGCGGAGGAGCTGGATATCGATGGCACCATTGACCATACCGCCCGCGATGCCGGCCTGCTGAACATCCAGATGCGTCCGGAGCGGCGCAACGCGGTCAAGCTGCTGCTGTTGTTCGACATCGGTGGTTCGATGGATGCGCATATCAAGGTCTGCGAAGAGCTGTTCTCCGCCTGCCGCACCGAGTTCAAGCATCTGGAGTACTTCTACTTCCATAACTGCCCGTACGAGTCGGTA
>JAWOGT010000400.1:0-18868 GCA_046496585.1 Halopseudomonas sp. | reverse complement strand
GCAACGTGTCCGGCTCACCCGGCTGCAACCAGCAACTCGCCCCGTGCTGAACGGCCAGCCAGTGCAACGCCTGCAGATCAGCTTCTGACAATGCCTGCATATGCCGCACCAGGATCACCGGCGCCTCAGCGCCAATCAGTTCAACATGGCCAAGCCCGGCACGGCCATCCAGCGTCTTGAGCAGCGGCACTAACGCCTGTAGCAACGCCTCCAGTGCCGGCACCAGGACGGGGCATTCATGCACTTCGACCAGATCACTGCTGCTGCGTTGCCGATAGCCCACGTCCAGTACCCCAAGCCGCTTGTCCCAGCGCATGGCCAGGCGCGTACGCTGCCGATAGGCATAGGCCGGGCCACGCAACGCCGGCATCCAGCGCTCGGGTTCAAGGCCAGCGAAATGCTGCAGCTGCTGGGCCAGGGTATGCTGTTTGACCTCTAGCTGGGTGGTCTCCGGCATGTGCTGCAAACTGCAACCGCCACACAAATCGATGTGGGCACAGCGCGGCATCTGCCGCTCGCTGCTGGTCACCAACAGCTTGTCCAGGCGCGTTTCGATCAGCTTGCTGCGCGCTTTGAGTACCCGCGCCTGAACCCGCTCGCCCGGCAGCCCGCCATCAACAAACACAATACGGCCCTGCCAGCGGCCGATGCCGCGACCGTCATGGGCCAGGCGTTCCAGCTCCAGTTCAATACGCTGACCAATGGCAGCCGGTGCATCGGGGGTATGGCGTGTGCGTCCACGGAATCCTTTCATGGCTGTGCGTTGTAAACGCCGGTGGACAGATAACGATCGCCCCGATCGCAAATGATCGCGACTATAACGGCGTTCTCCACTTCGGCAGACAGGCGCAATGCCGCCGCCACCGAGCCACCGGAAGAGACGCCGCAGAAGATGCCTTCCTCCGTCGCCAGGCGGCGCATGGTGATTTCCGCTTCCTCCTGGCCCATATCGATAATTCTGTCGACCCGGTCCGCCTGGAATATGCTCGGCATGTACGCCTGCGGCCAGCGCCGGATACCCGGAATCGATGCACCCTCGAGCGGTTGCAGACCGATGATCTGAATCTGCGGATTCTGCTCCTTGAGGTAACGTGAGACGCCCATGATGGTGCCCGTGGTCCCCATGGAACTGATGAAATGCGTTACCCGGCCGCCGGTGTCGCGCCAGATCTCCGGCCCGGTGGTCTGATAGTGCGCCTCGGCGTTGTCGGTATTGCCAAACTGATCCAGCACCCGGCCCTTGCCCTCGCGCTGCATTTTCATTGCCAGATCGCGCGCGCCCTCCATGCTGTCCTCGCGGCTGACCAGAATCAGCTCGGCACCATAGGCGCTCATGGCCGCCTTGCGTTCGGAACTCATATTGGCCGGCATGATCAGGGTCATGCGGTAGCCTTTGATGGCTGCCACCATGGCCAGGGCTATCCCGGTATTACCCGAAGTAGCCTCGATCAGCGTATCCCCCGGTGTGATCTCGCCGCGCAACTCGGCGCGCTCGATCATCGACAGCGCCGCGCGATCCTTGACCGAACCGGCTGGGTTGTTACCTTCCAGTTTGGCCAGCAGCGTGTTGCTGGTCTTGCCTGGCAGACGTTGCAGGCGAACCAGCGGTGTATTGCCGACAAAATCGGCAATGGTGGGATAGGTGTCGTGCGCAACGTCTTGGCTTGGAATATGCGTAGTCATCATTCACTCAAAAGGCTTGGGCCCGGATCAACCGGGCGTTGAAAGCTGTGCTTTTGGTTAAGTCAGCCTATGATACCGGCAACAGAGTAAGGGATACACACAATGAGCGAGATTGGTCTGAAGGCGCGCATTCTGCTGATGACACTGGCACCGACCGGGCTGCTGGCCATGGCGCTGGGTAGCTACTTCATCTGGCAAGCATCGCAGGATTTACAGACGCAGTTGCTGGAGCGCGGCTTCCTGATGGTCGAGCACTTGCAGCTCCCGGCCGCGCAAGCGCTGCTCGCCGGGCAGCCTCAGCAGTTCAAGCCGACCCTGGATAGCGCGCTGGATCGCAGCGACGTGCGTGCTGTCACCCTGTATGACAGCGCGCGCACGATGCTGGAACACAGCGGCCCGAGCATGCTCTCCACGCAACGCACCCTGGGTGTCGATACCCTGGGCGCAGGTAGCGGCCTTCAGGTCGGCGAGACCATCGGCAGCACCCGCTTTCTGCTGCCCCTGCAGGCGAGTCCCGAATTGCTTGAAGGATCATCGCCGGGGCCGATTGAAGCGGATGCCCTGCTCGGCTGGCTGGAGGTCGAACTGAGCCATGCCAATACCCAGTTGCGGCGCTATCAGATGCTCATGACCACGCTGCTGATGGTGCTCAGCGGCCTGCTACTGACCGCGTTTACTGTCAGCCTGATGGGCCGGCGCATTACCGATCCGATCAGCCTGGCCAACCGCGCCATCACCAAGATCAGCAAAGGCCAGCTTGATGTCCGCCTCGAGGAGCAAGGCAGTCGGGAGCTGGACGAACTGGTTATCGGCATCAATAACATGGCCGAAACAATGCAGAGCGCACAGGGCGAATTGCAGCAGAATATCGACCAGGCTACTGAAGACTTGCGCCAGACACTGGAAACCATCGAAATCCAGAATATCGAGCTGGATATGGCGCGCAAGAGCGCCCAGGAAGCCAGCCGCATCAAGTCCGAATTCCTCGCCAACATGAGCCATGAACTGCGGACCCCGTTGAATGGCATCATCGGTTTCAGCAACCTGCTGCAACGCACCGAATTGAGCAATCGGCAACAGGAGTACCTGGGCACGATAGAAAAGTCGGCCGACAATCTGCTGGCGATCATCAACGAGATTCTCGATTTCTCCAAGATCGAAGCCGGCAAACTGATCCTCGACAATCAACCGTTCAACCTGCGTGATCTGATCCAGGACACGGTGACCATGCTGGCACCGGCGGCGCACAAGAAGCAGCTCGAGTTGGTCAGCATCCTTTACCGTGACACGCCTATCGGTCTGAGCGGTGATGGTCTGCGGCTGAAACAGATACTCGCCAACCTGATCAGTAATGCCATCAAGTTTACCCAGAAAGGCTCGGTGTGCATCCGCACCATGCTCGAACAGGAAGACCAGACCCATGTACTGCTGCGCATCAGCGTCACCGACACTGGTATCGGCCTGACCCCGACGCAACAGAAGTCGCTGTTTCAAGCGTTCACCCAGGCGGACAATTCGATCTCACGCCAGGCCGGCGGTACCGGCTTGGGGCTGGTAATCGTCAAGCGCCTGGTAGAGCAGATGCAGGGTGAGATAGGCCTGGATAGCCGCCCGGGTGAAGGGTCCGAATTCTGGCTCACCGCCCGCCTGGAAAAATCCACTCAGGCCGGGGACGACCTCCCGCCTGCGCCACTTAAAGGCATCCGTGCTGCGGTCATGGAGCCGCTGACGCTGAGCCGCCAGGCGCTGCTGCATAATCTTGAAGACCTCGGCGTAGAGGTGACAGTGCACGACAACCTGCCTGCGCTGGAGCAGGCGATCAGCGATCAGCGGGCCGACCGGCCTATCCAACTGATCCTGGCCAGCATGCGTACGCCCGGCACCCCGACCGACAGCATGTTCGAAGCGCTGAACCGCTGGATGAGCAACGACGGTTGCAAGGTCATCCTGCTGACCGACACCACCGAACATTACCCGTCGCTTGACCAGTTGCCCCCCAGCGGCTGCCAGGTACTCTCGCGCCCGTTGTGCACCCGCCAGCTGTATCGCGCGGTCAATCAACTGTTCCGTCCGCAGCCGATGCCCTCCTCAGCCGTGCACAGTCGCCCGAGCAAACCGCAGATCAGCGTACTCTGCGTCGATGACAACGAGGCCAATCTGCGTCTGGTCGAGACCTTCCTCAGCGAAATGGGCGCCCGGGTGCTGACCGCGACCAGCGGCGAACAGGCGCTGCTCATCGCTGACCGGGAAGCGTTTGATCTGGTCTTCATGGATGTGCAGATGCCCGGCATGGACGGCCGGGAGACCACCGCTGAGCTACGCTTGCGCGAGGAGCTGGCCGATTGCGAACCGCGGCCGATTATCGCGCTGACCGCCCACGCCCTGGCTGAGGAAAAACGCCGCTTGATCCAATCCGGGATGAACGATTATCTGACCAAGCCGATCAGCCCGGAACAGCTAAGCCACTGCATCTTTCGCTGGACCGGTATCAACCTGTGCATGCCGGAGGCGGCCGCGAGCGCGACCACGCCGGCGCCAGTGGCAACCGTGAGTCAGGCCACGCTGCCGGTACTCGACTACCAGGAGGGCCTGCAGCTGGCCGCCGGCAAGGCCGCTCTGGCGCAGGAGCTGTTGGCCATGCTGATCAAGAGTTTGCCGGGCGAACGGGGGCTGATAGAAGAACACAGGCACCAAAGGAACACTGAAGCACTGCTGGGCGTGGTGCATCACCTGCATGGCGCAACGCGCTATTGCGGCGTGCCACAGTTGCGCGACTGCTGCCAGCGGGCGGAAACACTGCTCAAGCGAGGCGAACCAAGCCAGACGGCTATCAGCCAGCTGATCGAGGCGCTCGAGCAACTCCAGATAGCCTACCAGGCTGCGCAGCCATTGCCGTCAACCCAGTGACCAGATGGCAAACGCGAGCGCCTGCTCGCGCTCGTCACTCAGGCTCAACAGCATCTGTCCGCCGCCGCCCTGCTCAAGCCTTGCGGCGGCGCTGCCGCTGAGGCTGACCAGCGGCGCACCCAGGCCATCGTTGTCGATCTGGATATGCTGCCACGACATGCCCTGGGCCAGGCCGGTGCCCAAGGCCTTGAGGATCGCCTCTTTCGCGGCGTAGCGCTTGGCGAGATAGCGAGCGGGCTGCTGGTGCACAGCAAAGCGCCGCCACTCGGCCTCGGTGAGGATACGCCGGGCAAATCGATCGCCCTGGCGCCCTAAAGCCGCCTCGATGCGGCTGACCAGCACCAGGTCGGTGCCGATACCGCGAATCATCGACTGGCCGAGGCGCCGAGAATCAGCTCGCGCATGTCCTTGACCGCCTGGGCCAGGCCGGAAAACAGCGCACGGGCGATGATCGCGTGCCCAATATTCAGCTCGTTCATACCGCTGATCGCGGCGATGGGTTCAACGTTGTGATAGTGCAATCCGTGGCCGGCGTTAACGATCAGCCCCAGCTTGCGTGCATAGATACAGCCTTCACGCAGACGCGCCAAGGCCTCAGCCTGCTGCGCACCCTGGGTATCGGCGTAATGGCCGGTGTGTAGCTCGATGACCGGCGCGCCGGCACGCTTGGCGGCTTCAATCTGCCGCGGGTCCGGATCGATAAACAGCGACACTTCACTGCCGATCGCAGCCATACGCTCCACCGCCTCCTGGACCCGCGCGCCGTTACCGGCGACGTCCAGACCCCCTTCGGTGGTCAGTTCTTCACGGCGTTCTGGCACCAGGCAGATATTCGCCGGGCGTATCTGCTCGGCAAAAGCCAACATGGCGTCAGTGACTGCCATTTCCAGATTCATGCGGGTCTGCAGGACTTCGGCAATCAGCCGCACGTCGCGTTCCTGAATATGCCGGCGATCCTCGCGCAGATGCAGCGTGATGCCGTCGGCGCCCGCCTGCTCGGCCTCGATAGCCGCCTGGACCGGATCGGGATAGCGTGTACCCCGGGCCTGGCGCAACGTCGCCACATGATCGATATTCACACCTAACAGCACGCGTTGTGGGTGGGTCACAGCCTATCTCCTTTGGAATGGGTGCCAGGGTTGGCGAACAGTTGCCGGCTGACCAACGGCCGGTCGCCAAGATGCACGGCCAAGGCCTGACGCATCAAGCGTTTGGCGGTACGCAGCGCTTGTGGAGCAGTCCAGTCCGCCGCCGCCATCGCCAACAGGCCTGCGCCTGGGAGCCCCGAGGCGGCTGAGGGCAGCGACTGACTTGGCAGCAAGCCGTATTCGGCATGCCATACGTAGTACTGATCGGCCATGACCGGACGACCTTGGGCATCCTCGGTCAGGCTGAAACCATAGCCCATAACCGCCAGCAGCTGCCACTCGAACTGACGCAAGACGGGTTCCACCATGGCCGGACCGGCCAGTTGCTCGAGAGCGTGTTGATAAGCGGCAAAGATCAGCGGGCTGGGATCACCGGGCGGGATCAGGCGGATCACTAATTCGTTGAGATACAAACCGCTGAACAGCGCCTGACCCTGTAACAGCCGGTAGCTACCTGCCGTTTCTGCCTGGGTCAGCGTCTTCAACTCGCCGCGCCCGATCAGCCCGACCAGCAGCGGCATAAAAGCTTGTGGCGTCAACCCCTTGCGCTGGCCCCTGGCGCCACGCCAGACCACCCGTTGCACCCCATGTTGCAGGCTGAGCAGATCGACCAGCGCGCTGCTGTCCCGATAAGGGCGGCTGTGCAGCACATAGGCCGGACTCAGGGCTGCTTGCACACCTTATCTCCACCGCAACAGGAGGCTGACAGATTATCTGTCGAAGTTATAACCAAGGGAACTCAGGGCGCGCTCGTCATCCGACCAGCCGCGTTTCACCTTGACCCACAGGTTCAGCATGACTTTGCTGCCGAACAGTTTCTGCATGTCGAGTCGGGCTTCCTGGCCAATCTTCTTCATCCGCTCGCCGCCGTCACCGATGATAATTTTTTTCTGGCCATCGCGCTCAACCAGAATCAATGCGTGAATATGCAGGATCTTGCCCTCCTGCTTGAACTGCTCGATTTCCACCGTCACCTGGTACGGGATCTCGGCGCCCAGTTGGCGCATGACTTTCTCGCGGACCAACTCGGCGGCGAGAAAGCGTGAACTGCGGTCGGTAATCTGATCGTCCGGAAAGAAGTGCTCGCCCTCGGGCAGACGCTCGGCAATCAATTGCTCAAGCTGATCAATATTGCGCCCGTGCAAGGCCGATACCGGGACGATTTCGGCATCGGGGAGCTGCGTTGCCAGCCATTCCAGATGCGGCAGCATTTCTTTCTTGTCGTCCATCCGGTCGAGCTTGTTGACCACCAGCAGTACCGGGCAGGTGACAAAGCGCACCTTCTCCAGCACCATCTGATCTTCGTCGGTCCAGCGCAGGCGGTCGACGACAAACAGCACCACATCCACGTCTCGCAGAGCCTGGCTGGCGCTCTTGTTCATAAACCGGTTGAGTGCCTTGTCATTGTCCTTATGCAGGCCAGGGGTATCGACATAGATCGCTTGAACTGCGCCTTCAGTCTTGATGCCCAGCATGGTATGCCGGGTGGTCTGCGGCTTGCGCGAGGTAATCGCCAATTTCTGCCCGAGAATGTGATTGAGCAGGGTCGACTTGCCCACATTGGGCCGGCCGACGATGGCCACATAGCCACAACGGGGGGTACTGTCACTCATCTGCTTTCTCCACGCCCAGATCGATCAGGGCTTTTTGCGCCGCTACTTGTTCCGCCAGACGTCGGCTATTGCCGTCGCCAAAGGTCGGCACTGACAGCGGACTGACATGACATTCGACACGGAAGGTACGGCAGTGCGCTTCACCACTGCTTTCGGTCACTTCGTATCGGGGTAATTCGCACTGCCGCGATTGCAGGTATTCCTGCAACCGGGTCTTGGGATCCTTGTTATTGTCTACCAGCGTCAGCGTGGCGATATGCTCGCGCAGCCAATAGAGCACACGCTCACGGGCAACTTCCAGCCCACTTTCGAGATAGATAGCGCCAATGATCGCCTCGGTCGCGTCGGCAAGGATCGATTCACGGCGAAATCCACCGCTCTTCAACTCGCCAGACCCCAGCAGCAAGTACTCACCCAGCTCAAAGCCCTTGGCGAGTTCCGCCAGGGTGACGCCCTTGACCAATCTGGCACGCAGGCGTGACAACTGCCCCTCCCGGGCCTGGGGGAAGCGCTGAAAAAGCGCTTCAGCGGCGACAAAATTGAGTACCGAATCCCCCAGAAACTCGAGGCGCTCATTGTTGCGCCCACCCAGGCTTCTATGGCTCAGGGCCAGGTTCAGCAGATCCGGGTCCTTGAAGCTATAGCCGATATGTCGTTCCAGCCGGTCTAACTTGTTTATCACTTAAGTGGTCTGATTATATGGGTTTCATCGAAGTGAACGAGTGCGTCCACGTTTTGAATTATCGGCGAGCGAACTTCATATTTGATCACTACCGTGTACGCATCGGTACCACTGGCGCTAATGCTGATCGCGTCCCTGGCCTTGATGTCGCGGATACTGTTGATCTGCATACCCTTGTCAATGTAGCTGTGAAAATCACGCAACGAAGCGATCTTGATGGTCGGATCATCGTTGACCTCGGTGACTATCTTGCGCAGGGTAAAATGCTCCATGTAGATAGGCGCCAGCTTCATCACAATCACCAGCCCGAATATTAGCAGGGCGAGCACTGCCAACCAGCCGAAAAACGACATGCCTTTTTGCGAATGGCGCATGGATAACCTCTTGACATCCGTTGTTAATATTATTGGTCCCGGCGCTGCCCTTAATGAATCAGGGCTACCCTGGAAAAATTCGGCAGGTTGCTCAGCTTCGGCTCCGGCCAGTGCATCCAGACCGCAAATGCCTTGCCGACAATATAGTGGTCAGGGACCATTCCCCACAACTCCCTTGGCATATCTTCGGCATTCCAGTAACGGCTGTCGTTGGAATTGTCGCGATTGTCACCCACCATAAAGTAATGCCCCTCGGGCACCCGCCACTCTTTCGCGGCCGGCGCGCCTGACAGGCTTTTTTGCCTGATCATATGCTCTACATCACCGAGCTTCTCCTGGAAAATTTCCGCTTCCGCACGCGCGTACAGCGGGTGGCCCGTCGGGACCTCGTCATCCTTTTCCAGGCGCACCGGCGCCAAGGGCACCCGTTCACCGTTAATCGACAGTTGTTTTCCGGCATAGCGCACGGTATCGCCCGGCAGGCCCACGACCCGCTTGATGTAGTTGATGCGCGGATCATTGGGGTAACGAAAGACCATGACATCGCCGCGCTGCGGATCATTGACCGGGATCACTTTCATATCCAGCACCGGCAAGCGAATACCGTAGGCAAACTTGTTGACCAGAATGAAGTCACCGATTTCCAGCGTCGGCTTCATTGATCCGGACGGAATTTGAAAGGGCTCAACCAGAAAGGAGCGCAGCACCAGCACCACCAGCAACACCGGGAAAAAAGATTTCCCGTACTCGATCAGCAATGGCTCCTTGCCCAGCCGCTCGCTGGTGGTCGGGTCAGGAACGGCTACCGCCGCGCCGTAGGCCGCCTGCGCGCGGCGCCGGCGCGGGCCAAGCCAGAGCAAGTCGAGCAGGGCCAGAAAACCCGAAACAGCAACTGCCAACACCAACAGCAGTGGAAAATTGATATGCATAATCGAGCCCGTTTGACTAACCCTAGTTGTCTACTTTCAACACCGCCAGGAAGGCTTCCTGGGGAATTTCGACGTTACCTACCTGCTTCATGCGCTTCTTGCCGGCTTTCTGCTTTTCCAGCAGCTTCTTCTTACGGCTGGCATCGCCACCGTAGCATTTGGCGATGACGTTCTTGCGCAAGGCCTTGACGGTTGAGCGCGCGACGATCTGCCCACCGACTGCCGCCTGAATCGCTACATCGAACATCTGCCGTGGAATCAGTTCCTGCATTTTGCTGACCAACTGCCGGCCCTTATAGGCGGCATTGTCACGGTGTACAATCAGCGCGAGCGCATCAACCTTCTCGGCATTGATCAGCACATCCAGACGCACCAGACGCGCAGCCTGAAAGCGTTCAAACGCGTAGTCCAGCGACGCGTAGCCGCGGCTGGCGGACTTCAGTCGATCAAAGAAATCCAGCACCACTTCGTTCATCGGCAGATCGTAGATAACCTGAACCTGGGTACCGAGAAACAACATGTCGTGTTGCACGCCGCGCTTTTCCACACACAAGGTGATTACGGCGCCAAGGTGATCCTGGGGCACCAGAATATTGGCCCGCACGATCGGCTCACGCATTTCTTCAACCATCGACGGGTCGGGCAGACGCGAGGGATTATCGACATGCAGGACCTTGCCATCCTTGGTCAGCACCTCAAACACCACGGTCGGGGCTGTCGTGATCAGATCCAGGTTGTATTCGCGTTCGAGGCGCTCCTGAATGATTTCCATGTGCAGCATGCCGAGAAAGCCGCAACGAAAGCCAAAGCCCAGGGCTTCAGAGCTTTCCGGCTCGTAATGCAGCGACGCATCGTTCAGCGTGAGCTTGGACAGCGCCTCGCGGAAATCCTCGAAATCCTCGGAACTCACTGGAAAAAGACCCGCATAGACTTGCGGCTTGACCTTCTTAAAGCCCGGCAGCATGTCCACATCCGGAGTGATGGACAGGGTCAGTGTGTCGCCTACCGGCGCGCCATGAATATCCTTGATACCGGCAATAATGAAACCCACTTCACCGGCTTTCAGGTCGGCGGTTTCACTGTGCTTGGGGTTGAACACACCGACACTGTCGACCTGATGGATCTTGCCCGTGGATTTGACCAGCACCTTGGCGCCCTTCTTGATTCGCCCATGCTTGACCCGTACCAAAGACACCACACCCAGGTAGTTATCGAACCATGAGTCAATAATCAGCGCCTGCAACGGCGCATCCAGCTCGCCCACCGGTGCCGGAATCACCTGAATCAGACGTTCAAGCACATCTTCCACACCTAGACCGCTTTTGGCGCTGCATTCCACCGCATCGGTAGCATCGATACCAATCACACTCTCGATCTCGGCCTTGACGCGATCCGGCTCAGCCTGGGGCAAGTCGATCTTGTTGAGTACCGGCATCACTTCCAGGCCTTGCTCGATGGCCGTGTAGCAGTTGGCAACCGATTGTGCTTCCACGCCCTGCGCCGCATCGACGACCAGCAGCGCACCCTCGCAGGCGGCCAGGGAACGGCTGACTTCATAATGGAAATCGACGTGGCCTGGGGTATCAATGAAATTCAGCTGGTAGGTTTTGCCATCCAGCTTGGAGGTGTAATACAGCGTAACGCTGTGGGCTTTGATAGTGATCCCGCGCTCGCGCTCGAGATCCATTGAGTCGAGTACCTGCTCGGCCATCTCACGGTCAGCCAAGCCTCCGCATATCTGAATAAAACGGTCAGCCAGGGTCGACTTACCGTGATCAATGTGGGCAATGATCGAGAAATTACGGATTAGGCTAAGGTCACTCACTCAGGGATCTTCCAGACTTGATTGCAGGATTGCCAGCCACACGGGCTGTCAGCAATGAAAGGGGGAAAGCTTCCCCCGAAAACAGCCCGCGAGTGTACCCGAATATGCACTAGTGCGCTATCGTGGGGCCGGCATGTCAGCGCCACCCCGGAATACCAGTGCGGCCTGACTTGCCGGTTATGAAGCCCAGCGCTTACTTGGCCAGGCGGAAGGTGATGTAGCTTGCACGGCCCTGGCGAATCACTCGCATTGACACAGAACGGTTAGTCGGCAAATCGGCGGTAATCTTTTTGAAGGAAGCCACCGACTCCACCGGCTGATTATCCAGATTGGTGATGACGTCGCCATTGCGCAGACCCACCATAGCGCCTGGCCCCTGGCGCACTTCACGGATGATCACACCGGCGCGAACGTCCAGTTGCCCTTTTTGCTCCTCGGTCAGCTCGGCCACGACCAAACCCAGGCGATTATCCGCGATGGCCGGACCGGGGCTGGACGGCGTTACAGCCGCGACGCTGCCATCCTCAGGCAATGCACCGATTGCCATCTTCAGCGTTGTGCGCTTTTTATCGCGCATCACTACCAACGTTGCTTGCTTGCCGGGACGCACGCGACCCACGGCATGCGGGAGATCAGACGACATGATCACGTCCTGCCCGTTGAAACTGAGAATCACATCGCCGACCTTCAACCCACCGGCTTCAGCTGGACCTTCGGGCTGAATCTGCACTACCAGAGCGCCAGCCGGTTTGGGCAGGCCAAATGATTCGGCCAGATCCTTGTTGACCTCCTGAATCACCACGCCGAGCCAACCCCGTTGTACGCTGCCGTCCTCCTTCAACTGCTCGACCACATCCATGGCCACATCAACCGGTATGGCAAAGGACAGGCCCATGAAACCACCAGAGCGGGTGAAAATCTGCGAGTTGATACCGATGACTTCGCCATCCAGATTCAACAACGGGCCACCCGAGTTGCCTGGATTGATCGCTACGTCAGTCTGAATAAAGGGCACGTAACTCTCATTCGGCAGGCTCCGGCCTTTGGCGCTGATGATCCCGGCCGTGACTGAGTAATCGAAGCCGAACGGCGAGCCAATCGCCAGCACCCATTCACCGGCTTTGAGCTCGGCAGACTTGCCCATGCGCACGACCGGCAGGTCGTCCCCGGCCTCAATTTTCAGTAGCGCCAGATCCGACCGCGGATCGGCGCCTACCAACACAGCTTTCAGCTCCCGGCGATCGGCAAGCCGCACGAAAATCTCATCGGCGCCGGCAATCACATGATTATTGGTCAGTACATAGCCATCCTTGGAGAGAATGAAACCCGAACCCAGCGACTGCGGCGCATCACGCTCGCGGGGTGCCTGAGGCCCCTGCGGTGGAAAGCCACGCTCGAAGAACTCACGAAACAACGGCGGCATACCTTCCAGATCGGGCATACCTGGCACCATGCCCGACGGCCGGACAACGGCCTTCTGGCTGGTACTGATATTGACCACGGCAGGGGACACTTCTTCAACCAGCTCGGTAAAATCCGGCAGTCCCTGCGCCATGCCCAGCGAGCCCCAGCCCAGCAGCAGCGAACCGGCAGCCACTTTCATCCAACGTTGCATTGACAGCATGTGCTCTTGACCTCCTAATAAATTGATTGCGTCAGGGCAGAGCCAGCGTGTTGTCGCCAGCCACAATGCTACTCGATGGCATAACGCGCAGAATCCGAGCTTGCAGATCCGGATTACTGCGCTGCCGCCAAGCGTACCAGCGTACGCCGGCAAACCCTGACGCAAGACCAACAAAAGCAAAGAGAATAATCCAGGGTTCGGTCAGGCCGGCATTATCAGCCACGACAGCCGCACTGAAAAGCCCAACCAGAGGCAACATATACATGCACAGTGAGGCGTTGACAACGGCGTTTTCGGGCAGCCCAATCAAGACCTGATCGCCGACTTGCAGCGGCTGATCGGAAAGTACTCTGATATAGCCTTGACGGGCACCAGCACCCAGGCGCTGCAGCAGCGCCTGGCCGCAACCGGCGCGCGCCTGACAACTGCCGCAGGTGCTGCGCCGAACCGTTTCGACCCACGCAGCGCCGGGTTCACAACTGACAACCCGGCCCTGCTCCTCTATCATGGCTGGCTACCATCGAAATCCGGTGCCAGCGAATCGGCTATGCGTTCGGCAGCCGCCGCCGGCACCTCACCGACGACCGTGGCCAGATAGTCGCCCTCGGCGCGCACCAGTTTTCGGCTGACCGCGACAGTAGGCCCGAGCTGTGCGCGCAGATCCTCAGATAGCGTATCGGCACCGAGCGGCTCAACAAAAAGTGTCAGACGCGCCAGGCCGTCGGTGTATACCTGGGTAACCAGCTGACCCGTACCCGCTTCCAGCGGACTGACTTGGCGATGCCCCAGAATGAACCCCGGAGGCAGCCAACCCGGCACCCATTGTTTGCCTGGTTCAGATTTCCCTGAGTCCTGTTGAGCCGCCTCGGCAAGCTCAGCGGGATGTCCCTTTACGGGCACGCAATTGCTGCTGGGCTGAAGTGCTTCATCAGTCTGCTGCGCCAACTCCAGGGAGGCAAACTGAAAGCGTTCCAGCAGGACATCGCGTTCGTTAATGAGTAACGACTTGAGCAGCAAACCGGTCGCCTGGTCCAGATACAACTCAAAGGCATAACGGTAGGGGTCTCTGGGCTTCACCGAGAGAACGAATACGGGGCGGTTCGCCACCCGGGTCGAACCGAGCGTCTGCAGCGTATACCAATTGTGCAGCAGTTCCAGTTGCTCGGAGGGCTGACCCGTTACCTTCCAGGCCGTACCCAGCTCTACAGAGCTGGCGCAAACCAGTTCTCCATTGCGGGTCAGCCACTCCTGAGGTTCGCCATCGGTCTGCAGCAACCGCTCCGCGGTCTGGTCACCTTCGCGCTGACGCCAGACCTGATGGGTGCTGAAGCTACCGGTACGTTCATAGATGAAAGACCCGTAATAGCTCTGCTCACGGGCTGCATCGACCATTCGCTTGAGCATGTCACGGGGCTCTTCAGCGAATACCGGAAGCGCCAGAAACAGGGCCGCCATAGGCGCGCCCCACCGCGTCAATCGCCGCGCCACTGATAGAGGCTGCACCTATTCGCTGTCCAGACTGGCCGCTCGCGCATAAGGGAGCAATTGGGGCGTCTCGAAACGCGAACTGTGCTCGGCGTGCTGGCGTAGATAGCTACCTATGCGCTGTTCCTGCCACAAGGAAGGTGCCTTCTGGCCGGCCACGGGCTCAGCGCTCGGGTGCGGCTGCTGGGAAAAACCGGCCAGCACTGCGCCGCCCTGCGAGCCGGACGTCACAGCAGGCGCTGTCACAACCGGAGCGTCCACCATGGGTGGCAGCTCAGCGAGCATCGCCGGGTCCGAGGCTGCATCATCCTGATTGAACATGTTCACACCGACCAGAACCGCCACTGTCACCGATGCGGCCACAGCCAGCCGGCTCAAGTTTTGCCACACACGTGGCGCCTTGGGCTCGGCCATCTCTGGTGCAGGCTCGTCCGCAATCATGGCAGCGATGCCGGCAGACAGATCCACCTTCGGCTGCCAAGGTTCTTTATGCATGATCGCCCGGGCCAGTTGATAACGCTCCCAGGTGCTACGCAACGTCGAATCGCTTTCGCTGGACTGAAGCACGCGACGGGTTTCAAGTTCATCCGCCTCGTCATCCATCAATGCGGAAAGAGACTCCTGCAAGGATTGGTTGCTCATCACTTTACCTCTACTAGTGGCCCATTATAGGCTGACTGCGCCTATACCCATCGGCCGCGATCAGTCTTCGATCAACGGCTTAAGTGCTTTATCGATTGCCTCGCGCGCCCTGAAAATACGCGATCTCACCGTACCAACAGGGCAACTCATTACAGCGGCAATATCCTCATAACTCAGACCTTCAAATTCACGCAAAGTTAGAGCCGTTCTTAAATCATCAGGCAATTGTTGCAATGTGCGATTGATCATCTGTTCAATCTCGTTGCGCAACATATCCCGTTCCGGTGAGTGAATGTCCTTCAGGGCGCTTTCGCCGTCGTGATACTCAGCTTCATCGGCAGCTATATCCGAATCTGGAGGCCGTCTACCACGGGCTACCAGATAATTTTTTGCCGTATTGATCGCTATGCGATACAACCACGTATAAAACGCACTGTCGCCACGAAAATTAGGCAGCGCGCGGTAAGCCTTGATAAACGCTTCTTGCGCTACGTCCTGAGCCTCGTGACTGTCGTGCACAAAGCGGGTAACCAGGGCAAGGATCTTGTGCTGATATTTGAGCACCAAGAGATCGAAAGCTCGCTTGTCACCGCGCTGAACCCGTTCAACCAACTGCTGGTCGGTCTGCTCTATCATTCAGCAGCTCCCGGCAGCGCAACGGCTTTTAGCCTTGACTTGTTGTGATAGACCCGCAATGTAAACAAAAGTTCTCCCCTCGTCAGGCTCGGCAATATGAGCGGGCGGCCGGTTAAAAGTTCCACGCCCTGATCTGACCTCAACGCAAATCATAGCAACTATCGAGCCTGTTGCGGAAACCTCTTGTATGCCTTGCAGTATTGCCGGGCGAGCAGCTTCTATATACTTGTCTGCCGCGTTCTCACTAAACGCCCTGACTTGAGCCACACCGGAGTGCCATGACACACGCACAGCAATATGACGTACTGGTCATCGGCAGTGGTGCTGCCGGCCTGACATTGGCGCTGCATCTTGCCGATCACTTGCGCATTGGCGTGATCAGCAAAGGGCAACTATCAGAAGGCTCGACCTTCTGGGCCCAGGGCGGTGTCGCTGCCGTGCTGGATGATACCGATACCGTGGATGCCCATGTGCAGGATACGCTGGAGGCCGGTGCCGGGTTATGTCACGAGGATGCCGTGCGGCAGATCGTCGGTGACAGTCGCGAGGCGATTGGCTGGCTGATCCAGCAAGGCGTGCCTTTTACCCGGGAGACCCGCGCGGACGGCAGTGAAAGTGACGATTTTCATCTGACCATGGAAGGCGGCCACAGTCACCGGCGGATCATCCATGCCGCCGACGCCACCGGTGCGGCGATTTTCAATACCTTGCTAGTCAAGGCACAGGCGCACCCCAACATAGTGCTACTGGAGAACCGGGTTGCGGTGGATCTGATTACCAGTGGCAAGCTTGGGCTGCCGGATGAGCGCTGCCTGGGGGCCTACATTCTCAATCGCGTGACCGGCCATGTGGAAACCTATGCCGCGCGGTTTACCGTACTGGCTACCGGTGGCGCCAGCAAGGCCTATCTGTATACCAGCAACCCCGACAGCGCATCGGGGGATGGCATTGCCATGGCCTGGCGAGCGGGCTGCCGGGTTGCCAATATGGAGTTCAACCAGTTTCATCCTACCTGCCTTTACCATCCGCAAGCCAAGAGCTTCCTGATCACCGAAGCTCTGCGCGGTGAAGGCGCGCTACTGAAGCTGCCCGATGGCAGTCGTTTCATGCCCCGCTTTGACCCGCGGGCGGAACTCGCGCCACGGGATATCGTCGCCAGAGCGATTGACCATGAGATGAAGCGCCTGGGTCTGGACTGCGTGTTTCTGGACATCAGTCACAAGCCGGCCGAGTTCATCCGCAGCCACTTCCCCACGGTCTACGAACGCTGCCTGACCTTCGGCATCGACATCACCCGCGAACCCATTCCAGTGGTTCCCGCCGCCCACTATACCTGTGGCGGCGTGGTGGTAACTGCTGAAGGACGTAGCGACCTGCAGGCGCTCTATGCGATTGGCGAAACCAGCTTTACCGGCCTGCATGGCGCTAATCGCATGGCCAGCAATTCACTACTGGAGTGCATCGTCTACGGCCGCTCGGCCAGCCAGGATATTCTCCAGAGCCTGGACCGCTACCTGATGCCTGACGACCTCCCGGTCTGGGATGAAAGCCAGGTGACCAACTCGGATGAAGACGTGATCATCTCGCACAACTGGGACGAGCTGCGTCGATTTATGTGGGATTACGTCGGGATAGTACGGACCTCCAAGCGCCTGCAGCGCGCCAAACATCGGGTCGACATGCTGCTGGCGGAGATTCACGAATTTTACAGCAACTACACGGTGACCCGCGATCTGCTTGAACTGCGCAACCTGGCACTGGTAGCGGACCTGATTATCCAGTCAGCCATGCAACGCCGCGAAAGTCGCGGCCTGCATTACACTCTGGACTACCCTGATCTATTACCCGAGGCCAAGGATACTATTCTGCAGCCATCCAGCGCTGGCGACTGAAGCGCAGGCGCAAGCGCAGGCGGCGCAGGGCTTCCTCCGCCGCCGCATCGGCTGGCAGCACCACCGATACCGGCCACCAGCGCCCCGGTTCGCGCAGACGCACCACGGTCAGCAAAGCGCTGACAAAGGTATCAGCCAACAGCCGCGCACCGGCTTCGGAGCCATCGCGGCGCAGCACATGCCAGCCCTGACTATCGAACCGCAGACCGGTTACCGAGCTGGCGTGGCGCAAACTCACCTGGCGCGGCCAGACCCACAGGCTGTATCCCACCACCACCAGCATAATTCCCACTGCCAGCCAGCCGGGAATTGCGCTGCGGTATAGCGCCACGGCGGCCAGCACAGCAAAGAACACCAAGGCCCCGCCGAGAACGCGCGAGGGCTGACGCTGCAATAACAGATAATCAGTTTGGCTGAACACGGTCCACTATCATCCTTACCATACGTTTGAGGTCGGGGTCGTCCGGCTCACTGCGCTGCATGAACCAGCCGAACATATCCTGATCTTCACAGGTCAACAATTTACTGAAGCGTTCTTTGTCCACCGGGTCAAGATCACTGTAAGCTTCCTGCAGGAAGGGCAGCAAGAGTAGATCCAGCTCCAGCATGCCGCGGCGGCTGTGCCAGAATAAACGTTTCATTTCTATATCGGCCGACATCTAACTCTCCGCAATGGTTGAAAACGCCCGGGGCGTACTTAGTGCATTATAGGCACAAGGCGCCACTGACAAGCATGCACCATGGCCCTATGATGTAACAGCTGACTACACCAGACAATCTGAGCCTTATGACCAAAACCACCCTGCCACATCAATCTCTGTCTGCTCGCTTTCCCGCACCGGGGCCGACCGAACTGCCTGCAACCGGTCTGTGCTGGCTCGGCCACGAGGGCATTTTGTCCGTGAGCGGAGCTGATGCAAAGCGTTTTTTACAAGGACAGTTGACCTGCGACGTCAACCTGTTAGCCAACCCTGGCAGCACCTTGGGGGCACGCTGCAACCCCAAGGGCCGGGTACAATCGAGCTTCAGACTAGTGCGTTACGCCGAGGACACTTACCTTCTGGCGTTGCACCACGACCTGCTGCAGGCGCAGAACACTGACCTGGGCAAGTACGCAGTCTTCTTCAAGGCCCGCATCACCGATGCCAGCGCGGACTGGGTGCGCGTCGGCCTGTGGGGCGACCGGGCCGCAGAAGCCTTGCAGCACGCCGGCCTGGTTGCACCTCAGGGTATTGATCAGGTCTGCGTTAGCCCTGGCGGCGCGGTCATTCGCGTACCAGGGTCAGAGCGTTTCGAAGCCTGGTTACCCAGTGAAACGGCGCTGAATACACTCGACACGCTGCAAAGCTGCGCCACACCGGCAGCCTTGAATGCCTGGCAAGTGCTACAGATACGCAACGGCCTGGGCGAGGTCAATGCTGCCACCTG
>JAWOGT010000398.1:0-29082 GCA_046496585.1 Halopseudomonas sp. | reverse complement strand
AAGCGGCAGGATCCCCTGGAGCAGATTATGCAGATTACCGGCGGCAAGGGGGTCGATGTAGCCATCGAAGCGCTGGGCACGCAACAGACCTTCGAATCCTGCCTGCGGGCGCTCAAGCCGGGCGGCACACTGTCAAGTCTGGGGGTTTATTCAGGCAAGCTGTGCATGCCATTGGACGCGATAGCAGCCGGGCTTGGCGATCACAAGATCGTCACTACCCTGTGTCCCGGCGGCAAGGAGCGCATGCGCAGACTCATGGAAGTGGTCGCATCGGGTCGTGTTGACCTGACCGCAATGGTCACCCACCGCTTCAAGCTCGACGATATCGTCGCCGCATACGAGCTCTTCAGTCACCAGCGCGACGGCGTCCTGAAGATCGCCATCACGCCTTGAGCTGATCATGCGTTGGCAGCGAGATCGGCAATGATATTGGCTAGCGCTTGCGCGGGATCGTGGGCTTTGGTGATCGGACGACCGATCACCAAATAGCTGCTGCCGTTTTCAATTGCCTGCACGGGCGTGACGATACGCCGCTGATCATCCGCAGCGGCGTCTGCCGGCCTGATACCCGGCGTGACCAGCAGCAGGTCTTTGCCCAGCGCACTGCGCAGCGCCTTGGCCTCTCGGGCTGAGCACACTACGCCGTCAAGCCCGCACTCCTGGGTCAGCCGCGCCAACCGCTGCACCTGCACCATCGGCTCGATATCCACGCCGACTTCCAGCAGATCTTCCTGCTCGAGACTGGTCAACACGGTCACAGCCGTCAACAGCGGACGGTGACCACGCCGGGAATCCAGTGCCTCCCGGCAGGCCTCCATCATCCGCCGACCGCCACCGGCGTGCACGTTGACCATCCACACACCCAGCTCTGCCGCAGCGACTACAGCACTGGCCGTGGTATTCGGGATATCGTGGAATTTCAGGTCGAGAAACACCTCAAAACCCAGCTCATGCAACTTGCCGAGAACGCCGGGGCCGCTGCTGGTAAACAGCTCCTTGCCGACCTTGACGCGGCACTGGGCAGGGTCAAGCTGCGTAGCCAGCGCCAAGGCGGCAGTAGCATCAGGGAAATCCAGGGCAACAATAACGGGGGTAAGACAGGGCATGCATTTATCCTGTTGAAAACGTCCATGGTGACTGTCTCAAGCAGCCTCACGCCCCTTGAGGGGTCTGATGGTTGACCAACCGTGGCAGGTAGGGCATTGCCAATGCAGCTTCTTGGCCAAAAAACCACAGCAAGCGCAGCGGTACGGGTGTTTGTCGACTAACAGCGCCTCGACGATGCCGCGCAGAATCAGCAGATTGTCACGACCCTTGGCTTCGACATGATCCAGATGCAGATCAATCAGATAGAGTAATCCCCGAAGGGAGGGTTGTTGCTGAATATGCGCCAGGATGAAATGGCTGACCTCATGCAAACTGGCTTGGGCTTTCATCTGATCGGCCCTGGCCAGT
The DNA here is from genome assembly GCA_046496585.1 of Halopseudomonas sp. Taxonomy (GTDB): domain Bacteria; phylum Pseudomonadota; class Gammaproteobacteria; order Pseudomonadales; family Pseudomonadaceae; genus Halopseudomonas. The sequence continues at coordinate 27,627 of JAWOGT010000398.1, read as the reverse complement.
ACGCTTGACACTTGTGGTTGCCCGCTAGCGGCAATTACCCGGTCCAGATACTGCAGCATGTCAAGACCGCCATTATCAGCGCAGCGGCGTATCAGCGGCAAGGCTTGTGGTACAAAATCGGCGTCTTTCTCCACCAGACGGTTCAGCCAGTGCTGTGCTGCTTTCGCCCGGCCCTGGCTCAGATCCAGATCAGCCAGCATCAGCATTCCCCGGATACAGCCGTCATCCGTATCCAGTGCCTGCTCAAGATGCCGGCGCGCAGCGGACTGGTTGTTATCCTGCAACAACACCAGGGCCCTTTCGCAATGGTAATGTGCCAGTGTCACAGCAAACGTGGGCCGTTCGCTGACCAATTTGCTGCCAACGATAATTGCCCTTTCCCATTCATGCTCACGCTCGTGCACCTTGACCAGATCAACCAGCGCCTCAGCGCGCAGCGGCGACTTGGCTTCAACCAGTTCCTCAAGCAAGCGTTCCGCGCGGTTGAGCATACCGACCGCAAGATAGTCGCGGGCCAGTTCCAACTGCACGCTGTCTGCCTGTTGGCGCGTCAGATTGGGCCGTGCCAGCAGGTTCTGATGGACTTTGATCGCCCGCTCGATATCGCCGCGCTGGCAGAAAAGCTTGCCAATGGCGATATGCGTTTCGACGGTTTCAGGATTGACTTCAAGCGCGCGAATGAATGTTTCAATGGCCTCATCGGGCTGCTCGTTCAGCAGATAGTTCAAGCCGATAAAATACTGCCGATCCAGCGCGCTGCCATGCGGCTCCAGCATGAAACCGACCTTGATTGCCTCACGCCTTCCGAGAAACCAGCCGATTCCCAAGGCCACCATAAACAGTCCAAGGAGCAGCAATTCCTGCATGCGAATCAGTCCTTGATGGGCTGGGTACGCAGCTTGTCGACTTCCTTGCGATAGCGGTTGAGTTCGTTGTTCTGAACCATCAACTTTAGACGTAGACGGGTAGTCATCAGCCAGCCGATAAACACGCCGAGCAGACTGCCGAGAATGAAGGCGATCACGATATACAGTGACAGGGGCAGTTCGGGGGACTGCAGTTCAACAAATTGTAGTTGGGTACTCTGCTGGTTTTCCAGCATGAAATCCAGCGTCGCCAGGGCCACAAGCAGAAGGATAACAATCAGTACCGCGCGCTTTAGCCATCGCATGCCACTAGACTCCAGTCCATTCTATGAGTCAGCAGTATAGCGCAGCGCAAACGCTGCTTGATACCGCTTCAGACCATTTGCAGCGACTCGTTGACGCGGTCACGCAACTCCTTGCCAGGCTTGAAATGCGGTACATATTTGCCATCCAGCTCCACGGAGTCGCCGGTTTTCGGATTGCGGCCGACACGCGGTGCGCGGTAATGCAGAGAAAAACTGCCAAAGCCTCTAATCTCTATACGCTCGCCGGTAGCCAGTGCTTGCGACATGTGTTCCAGCATGGTCTTGATCGCCAACTCGACATCCTTGGCCGATAACTGCCCCTGCTGGTCGACAATACGCTCGATCAACTCCGACTTGGTCATGGTTTTTCCTTTTTTATCAAGCGGCTAGATCCGTTTCACTCGGTTTTACCATGCCTGGCCGCAAGCCGCAAGCGGCAAGCGGCAAGCAGTCCTTGCAGTCGGATAGGCCCAGGCCGTGAACAGGGTTCTGAGGAGCGGCTGACCATGCCGGAGTTAGTCTGGCACGTCAGCGGCGTTCGGCGCGGACTACTTGAAGCTTGCCACTTGCGGCTTGCAGCTGACCGACAGCCACAAAAAAGGGCGACCGAAGTCGCCCTTTTTCTGGTGGATCGCAAAGGCTTAGTTGCCCTTGTTCTCCATCTGCTGCTTGATCAGATCACCGATGGTGGTCGGACCGGCTGCCAGCATTTCCTGCTTGCGCAGGTCCTGAATGGCTTCTTTCTCGTCTTCAACATCCTTGGCCTTGATCGACAGGCTGATCACGCGGCTCTTGCGATCGATGCTGATGATCTTGGCTTCGATTACGTCACCAACGTTCAACACGTTGCGCGCATCTTCTACCCGGTCGCGGCTGATTTCGGAGGCCTTCAAGGTGCCTTCGATTTCGTCTGCCAGGGTGATTACCGCGCCCTTGGCGTCCACTTCCTTGACGGTACCATTGAGGATGGTGCCTTTCTCGTTCAGTGAAGCGAAGTTGGAGAACGGATCGTCTTCCAGTTGCTTGACGCCCAGAGAAATGCGCTCACGCTCGGGATCAACCGAGAGGATGACCGTTTCGATCTCGTCGCCCTTCTTGAAACGACGCACGGCTTCTTCGCCAGCTTCGTTCCAGGAGATGTCGGACAAGTGAACCAGGCCGTCGATGCCGCCGTCCAGACCAATGAAGATACCGAAATCGGTGATCGACTTGATGGAGCCAGAGATCTTGTCGCCCTTGTTGAACTTGCTGGAGAACTCTTCCCACGGGTTCATCTTGCACTGCTTGATGCCCAGGGAGATACGACGACGATCTTCGTCGATATCCAGAACCATGACTTCTACATCGTCGCCCACCTGGACAACTTTGGAAGGATGGATATTCTTGTTGGTCCAATCCATTTCGGATACGTGTACCAGACCTTCAACGCCCTCTTCCAGCTCGGCAAAACAGCCGTAGTCGGTGAGGTTGGTGACCTTGGCGGTAACCCGAGTACCTTCTGGGTAGCGACCAGTGATAGCGACCCATGGATCTTCGCCCAACTGCTTCAGACCCAGAGAAACGCGGTTGCGCTCGCGGTCAAACTTCAACACCTTGACGTCGATCTCGTCGCCAACATTGACGATTTCGGAAGGATGCTTGATACGCTTCCATGCCATGTCGGTGATGTGCAGCAGGCCGTCTACGCCGCCCAGATCGACGAATGCGCCGTAATCTGTGAGGTTCTTGACGATACCTTTGACAACCTGACCTTCCTGCAGAGTTTCCAGCAGAGCTTCACGCTCGGCGCTGTTCTCGGCTTCGAGGACGGCGCGACGGGAAACGACAACGTTGTTGCGTTTCTGGTCGAGCTTGATGACCTTGAATTCCAATTCCTTGCCTTCCAGGTGCGTGGTGTCGCGCACAGGGCGGACATCGACCAGCGAGCCTGGCAGGAACGCGCGGATAGTGTTGACGTCGACGGTAAAGCCACCTTTGACCTTGCCGTTGATAACACCCTTGACGATTTCTTCTGCGGCGAAAGCTGCTTCGAGGACTTTCCAGGATTCGGCGCGCTTGGCCTTCTCACGGGACAGTTTGGTCTCACCGAAACCGTCTTCAACGGCTTCCAGTGCAACGTGAACCTCATCACCCACTTTGATCGTCAGCTCGCCCTGATCGTTCAGGAACTGCTCACGCGGGATGACACCTTCAGACTTCAAGCCAGCATGGACGGTGACCCAATCGGAGTCGATGTCCACGATGATACCGGTGATGATCGAACCCGGTTGCATGTCGAGGGTAATTAGACTTTCTTCAAAAAGTTCGGCAAAGCTTTCGCTCATTTGGAATCCTGTAAATGGTTATTTAGGCAGTAACCGCCTGGCCGCTTCAATCGCGCGCCCTGCAGCCCACTTACCCGCCACATCACCAGCTGATGTGGGTTGATTATTAAATGCCCGTTGCCGGCTAGGCTGGTTTCCCGGCAGCGGATGCCCTGATCAGCCCTGCAGGTCGCGCTCGCGCGCTTCCTTCAACACCGATTCAAGTACTTCTTCAATCGACAAGTGGGTCGAATCGAGCAACATGGCACCATCAGCGGGGCGTAGTGGCGCCACGTTGCGATTCATATCACGTTCGTCACGAGCCATGATCTCATCGAGAAGACTCGCAAGATTAGCAGTTCCACCCTTGCCGAGCAACTGCTTGTGCCGCCGTTCAGCCCTTTCATGCGGACTGGCGGTCAAAAACACTTTCAATTGTGCATCCGGAAACACCACAGTGCCCATGTCGCGACCGTCTGCCACCAGACCCGGCGCCTCACGAAACGCCTGCTGCCGGCCGAGCAGCGCCTCGCGCACGGCCGGGATCGCTGCGACCTGCGATGCGCCGGTGCCCATGGTCTCGGTGCGGATCGCACGGGTGACATCCTCACCCTCGAGAATAATACGCTGTTCGCGCTGGCCATCATCCGCGATAAATTGCACATCCAGATAGGCCGCCAGCGCTTTGAGCCCTTCTTCATTGGTCAGATCAACGCCATGATTCTGCGCAGCATAAGCCAACAACCGATACAGAGCCCCCGAATCCAGCAGATTCCAGCCCAGTCGGCTGGCCAGTAGCCCGGCGATGGTGCCCTTGCCGGAGCCGCCTGGTCCGTCGATGGTGATGACCGGTATGGCTTGATCTGTCACAAACTCTCCTCCGACCGGACCTGTATGCCGACCGAACTGGCCAGCGAGACAAAACCCGGGAATGACGTCGCTACATTAGCGCAGTCAGTGATTAGAATATCTCCCGCAGCGCGCAGCGAAGCGACACTGAAGGACATTGCGATGCGGTGATCACCGTGACTGTCGACCTGACCGCCCTGAATCTGTCCACCGTCAATAATAATGCCGTCATCTGTGGGCTCGGCCTTGATACCCAGAGCCTGCAGACCGTCGACCATCACCTGGATGCGGTCGGATTCCTTGACCCGCAGTTCCTCGGCACCGCGCAACACCGTGCGGCCCTCGGCGCAGGCGGCAGCCACAAACAGCACCGGAAACTCGTCAATCGCTAGCGGCACCTGGTCCAGCGGGATCTCAATCCCCTTGAGCGGTGCGTAGCGTACGCGAATATCGGCTACCGGTTCGCCGCCCACTTCACGTTCGTTCTCCAGGCTCAGATCACCACCCATGGCCCGCAGGATATTGATCACGCCGATACGTGTGGGGTTGATGCCCACGTGCTCGAGCAATAGATCAGACCCCTCGGCGATGCTCGCCGCCACCATGAAGAATGCTGCGGAGGAAATATCCGCCGGCACATCAATCTTGCAACTGCTGAGCTTGTGGCCAGGTTCAATCGTCACCTTGGCACCCTCGACCTTGACCGGATAGCCGAAGCCCTTGAGCATCCGCTCGGTATGATCGCGGGTTGGCGCTGGCTCGACCACCGAGGTACTGCCCGACGCATACAAGCCCGCCAGTAGCAGACAGGATTTCACCTGGGCGCTGGCCATAGGCATAGTGTAGTCCATACCCACCAGCCGGCTATCGCCGATGATGTGCAGAGGCGGTCGTCCTTCCTCGGCGGTGTCGATGCGCGCGCCCATTTCGCGCAGCGGCTTGGCTACGCGACCCATCGGCCGCTTGGTCAGTGAGGCATCGCCCATCAGCACGCTGTCGAACATCTGGCCGGCCAGCAAGCCGGACAGCAGCCGCATGGAGGTCCCTGAATTGCCGACATACAGTGGCCCTGGAGGCGCCTGCAATCCATGCAAGCCGACACCATTGATGGTCACGCGCCCCTGATGCGGCCCGTCGATCACCACCCCCATATCGCGAAACGCCTGCAAAGTGGCCAGGCTGTCTTCCCCTTCCAGAAAACCCTCGACCTCGGTGACGCCTTCTGCCAGCGAACCAAGGATGATCGAGCGGTGCGATATCGACTTGTCACCGGGCACGCGGATACTGCCCTGAACACGTCCACCAGGGCTGGCAATAAAATTACTGACTTGTGTTTGCATAGGTTCCATATACGCCCTGCGGGCCAAAATAGTACTGAAATGTTCGCGTGCCGCCTTCGCCCGGGTAAACACCCCGAGCAAGGTATTGGCATCGCGTGACGCTATCGCATTACGCAACCGCTCCAGATCGTGAGTGAAGGCATCCAGGCTGCGCAATACCGCGTCATGGTTAGCGAGAAAGATATCCCGCCACATCACCGGATCACTGGCGGCAATCCGGGTAAAATCCCTGAAACCGCCGGCTGCGTAGCGGAATATATCCAGATTCTCGCTGCGCCCGGCCAGCGTCTCTACCAGTGAAAAGGCCAACAGATGGGGCAGATGACTGGTCGCCGCGAGCACTTCGTCGTGATCGGCCAGCGGCATATGCTCCACATCCGCGCCCAGCGTTTGCCACAGTGCGGTGACCCGCGTCAGCGCCTTCTCACTGGTGTTATCCAGCGGTGTAAGAATCACCTTGTGCCGCTTGAACAGCGCTGCGCTGGCCGCTTCAACACCGCTTTTTTCCGATCCGGCAATCGGATGGCCGGGGACGAACTGTGCTGGCACAGCACCGAATGCCTGCTCTACAGCCTCGACCACGGCGCCTTTGGTGCTACCAACGTCGGTCAGAATCGCATCACCCAAGCCCAGCGTGGCCAGTTCAGCCAGGACGTTACCCATGGCCATTACCGGTACGGCGAGCAGGATCACATCGGCGCCCCGCACTGCCTCGGCCAGGCTGTCAGTCACCCGATCGACCACACCCAGCGGCAAGGCCTGCGCGCGCGTCATGGGGTCGGCATCACAGCCGACGACCTCGCGACACACGCCTGATTCACGAATGCCCTTGGCAAAGGATCCGCCGATCAAGCCCAGACCAATCACCGCAAGGCGCCCGATTGTCGCGCTGGAAGGTGACAGCGTCTTTACATTACTCACTCGCCAGCACCTGCCCCAATACCTCCAGGAAACGCTGATTCTCTTCCGGCAAACCGATGGAGACGCGTAAATGATTTGGCATGCCGTAGTTGGCCACCGGACGCACGATCACACCCTGGCGCAGCAGACCCTGGAACACGGGCGCCGCCTCACGACCCAGATCCACGGCAATAAAATTGCCCCGCGAAAAGATCCAGCTCAGCCCCAGCGAGGTAAAGCCCGCCTCCAGCTGCGCCATCCCTTCGCGATTGATTCTGCGGCTTTCTGCCAGGTAGGCCTCGTCTTGCAGGGTAGCCAGCGCCGCGGCCTGGGCCAGACTGTTGACATTGAACGGCTGTCGCACGCGATTCATCGCGTCGGCAATCGGTGGCTGGCAGATGCCATAGCCGACGCGCAGGGCAGCCAGGCCATAGGCCTTGGAGAAGGTCCGCGAGACCAGCAGATTCGGATACGCAGGCAGATAATCCAGCCCGTTGGGCACCTCTCCGGTCTCAACGTATTCGGTGTAGGCTTCATCCAGCACCACGATGACGTCCTCCGGCACCTTGGCCAGAAAGCGCTCCAGCGCCGGACGTTCGATCCAGGTGCCGGTAGGGTTGTTCGGGTTGGCGATGAATACCAGGCGTGTCGCCGGCGTGATCGCTGCGGCCATGGCGTCCAGATCATGCCCCCAGTCGCGCGCCGGCACGACCACCGGCCGGGCGCCGACCGCCTGGGTGACAATCGGATAGACCGCAAAGGCATGCTCGCTGAACACCACCTCATGCTGTGGGCTGACGAAGGCACGGGTAATCAGCTCGAGAATATCGTTCGAGCCATTACCCAGCGTGATCATTGCCGTGCCGACCCCTAGCCGCTCGGCCAGCGCCTGCTTGAGCAGAAAACCATTACCATCCGGATAGCGGGTCAGCTCGGCGCACGCGCTGTGTATCGCCTCAAGCGCAGCGGAGCTGGGGCCCAGCGGATTTTCATTGCTGGCCAGCTTGACGATATCCTCGGCGCGCAAGCCAAACTCACGGGCCAACTCTTCAACCGGTTTACCCGGCACATAGGGAGACAGCTTTTGCACACCCGGCAATGCCAGGCTGAGAAAATCACAGGTCATAACACAAGCCTCAAGCTACAAGCCTCAAGCCGCACCCTCTGCCTTTGCTTGCAGCTTGCGGCTTGTCGCTGACGAATTAGAGTACTGCTTTCGGATAGGAGCCAAGCACCTTGAGTGCCACCGACTCATCATTGATCTTTTCCAGCGCGTCCTTCACCAAGGGATCGTGCTGGTGACCGAAGAAGTCGATAAAGAACACATAGGTCCACTTGCCGCTACGCGATGGTCGGGTTTCGATCCGTGACAAATCGATCCCGTTGTTGTGGAACGGCTGGAGTAAATGGTGCAAGGCGCCCGGCTTGTTGCGCATGGAGACAATCACCGAGGTTTTGTCATCGCCGGTGGGCGGGACCATCTGGCTGCCGATAATCAGAAACCGCGTGGCGTTATCCGGGCGATCTTCGATTTTCTCGGCAATGCGGGTCAGACCGTACAGCTCGCAGGCCATATCGCCGGCAATCGCGGCGGAGTTCCACTCGCCCTTGACCCGCTTGGCGGCCTCGGCATTGCTGGACACCGCGACCCGCTCAACATTCGGATAATGCGCATCCAGCCACTTGCGGCACTGGGCCAGCGATTGGGCGTGGGAATACACGCGGGAAATCTTGTCGGTCTTGGTATTTTCACCGATCAGCAGATGATGGTGAATACGCAGTTCCACCTCACCGCAGATGACCATGTCGTGTTCGAGGAAGCTGTCCAGCGTGTGGTTGATCGCGCCTTCGGTGGAGTTCTCCACCGGCACCACGCCGAACTGCACGGCGCCCGCCGCTACCTCACGGAAAATCTCATCGATGGCCGCCATCGGCACACTGATCACCGAGTGACCGAAATGCTTGATTGCGGCCGCCTGGGTAAAGGTGCCTTCCGGCCCCAGGTAAGCGACCTTGAGCGGTGCCTCCAGCGCCAGGCAGGCTGACATGATCTCGCGAAACAGCCGGGCCATTTCCTCGTTATCCAACGGCCCCTTGTTCAACTCCATGATGTGCTTGAGCACCCAGGCTTCGCGCTCGGGCCGATAGAACACCGGCTGGCTGCCTTCGGGTAGCGACTTCTGTTTTACCTGGGCCACGGTCTGTGCACACTGCGCCCGCTCGCTGATCAGCTCGAGAATCTTCTCGTCGAGACTATCAATCCGTTTGCGTAATGCTTTGAGCTGGTCTTCATCAGACATCGCCATCAACCCCGTTGCCGTTCGAACTCGGCCATATAGGCCACCAATGCGTCTACTGCCTGCTGAGACACGGCGTTATAGACCGAAGCACGCATGCCACCCACCGAACGATGCCCTTTGAGGTTCAACAGCCCGTGCTCTTCAGCGCCCGCCAGGAACGCCTTGTCCAGGCGATCATCGGCCAGACGAAAGGGGATATTCATCCAGGAGCGATCGACCGGATTGATCGGATTGCTGTAGAACTCGCTAGCATCGATGGCGTGGTACAAGGTGCGCTGCTTAGCCTGGTTGATGCGCTGCATCCCCTCCAGCCCGCCCTGCTGCTTGAGCCACTTGAAGATCAGCCCAGCCAGATACCAGCCAAAGGTCGGCGGCGTGTTGTACATGGAGGCGTGCTTGGCCGCCACAGTGTAATCGAGCATGGTCGGGCAACTGGCGCGCGCCTTGCCGAGCAAATCTTCACGCACGATCACCACTACCAGACCACTGGGTCCGATATTTTTCTGCGCACCGGCATAGATCATGCCGAATTTGCCGACCTCAAGCGGCCGCGACAGAATAGTCGACGACATGTCGGCAATCAGCGGCTTGTCAGCCACGTCCGGAATCCAGCCAAACTCGAGCCCGCCGATGGTTTCATTCGGAGTGTAGTGCACATAGGCCGCATCATCCGACAGCTGCCACTCATTCTGCCCGGGAATGGCAAAATAATCGGAGGCCTTGGCGCTGGCCGCCACGTTGACATGGCCGAAACGCGCAGCCTCTTCGATCGCCTTGGCCGACCAGATACCGGTATCGATATAGTCGGCACTGCCGCCTTCGGCCATAAAATTCAGCGGAATCTGGGCGAACTGCTGGCTGGCACCGCCTTGCAGGAACAGCACCTTGTAGTTGTCTGGCACGCCGAGCAGATCACGCAGATCCTGCTCGGCGGTCTCGGCAACCTGGGTAAACTCCTCGCTGCGGTGACTCATTTCCATCACCGACAGGCCCTTGCCCTGCCAGTCCAGCAGCTCAGCCTGGGCCTGCTTCAGCACCGCCTCAGGCAATGCTGCGGGACCTGCACAAAAGTTGAACAGTCGATTACTCACGGCGGCGTTTTACTCCTGATCGGTATCGGCAGCCGGAGACTCGTCGTCCTGCGCGGCACCCAGCTCTGCATTTATATCCAAGCTAGCGTCAGCCTCAGCGTCATCCAGCTCGCCCTCCGCCCCTTCCAGTTCGGACGGCTCCTGAATACGCTCCAGACCGACCAGCTTCTCGTCGCTTGCCACCTTGATCAGGGTGACACCCTGGGTGTTGCGCGACAGGCTGGACACTTCGGCGACCCGGGTACGTACCAGGGTGCCCTGGTCGGAGATCAGCATGATTTCCTCGCCATCGACGACCTGTACAGCACCAACCAGCGGACCGTTCCGCTCGTTGCTGACCATGGCGATCACGCCCTGGCCGCCGCGCTTGTACTGCGGGAATTCTTCCACCGCAGTGCGCTTGCCGTAGCCGCGCGCCGAGGCGGTGAGAATCTGCGTGCCCGCTTCGACGATAATCATCGAAATCAGCCGCTGATTGTCTGCCAGACGCATGCCGCGTACGCCGCGGGCGGTTCGACCCATGGCTCGCACGTCGGTTTCCTTGAAGCGGGTCACCTTGCCACCGTCAGAGAACAGCATGACCTCACGCTCACCATTGGTAATGGCCGCGGAAATCAGCGTATCGCCTTCGTCCAGATCCAGGGCAATCAAACCCACCGTGCGCTGGCGGCCGAACTGCTCGAGCGGGGTCTTCTTCACGGTACCGTTGGCGGTGGCCATAAAGATGAACCAGCCCTCGGTGTACTCGTCGACCGGCAACATGGCACTGATGAACTCACCTTCGTCCAGCGGCAACAGGTTGACCAGCGGACGACCACGCGCCGTGCGCGAGGCCTCGGGAATTTCATAGGTCTTCAGCCAGTACACCTTGCCCTTGCTGGAGAACAGCAGCAGTGTGGTGTGGCTGTTGGCGACCAGCAGGTGAGAAACGTAGTCCTCATCCTTGACGCCGGTCGCCGCCTTGCCGCGACCACCTCGGCGCTGCGCCTGGTAGTCGGCCAGCGGCTGGCTCTTGGCATAGCCACCATGGGAGATGGTCACTACCCGTTCTTCTTCGGTAATCAGGTCGGCAATGCTCAGATCCAGGCGCGAGGCAAGAATCTCAGTGCGCCGCGCGTCGCCGAAGTTGGTGCGGATCAGCTCCAATTCTTCGACGATGATTTCCATCAAGCGTACTTGGCTGTTGAGGATTCGCAACAGTTCGCCGATCTGCAGCAGGATTTCCTGGTACTCGGCCAGCAGCTTGTCGTGCTCCAGACCGGTCAGGCGGTGCAGGCGCAGTTCCAGAATCGCCTGAGCCTGTTCCGGCGACAGGTAATACTTGCCTTCACGCAGACCAAACTGTTCGTCCAGGCCATCGGGGCGGCAGGATTCGGCACCGGCGCGCTCGACCATCTCGACCACCGCGCCAGGCTCCCAGGCGTTGGCGATCAGGCGTTCCTTGGCTTCAGCCGGGGTCGGCGAGGCCTTGATCATGGCGATCACCGGGTCGATATTCGACAGCGCCACGGCCTGACCTTCAAGGATGTGCCCGCGCTCACGCGCCTTGCGCAGCTCGAATACGGTACGGCGGGTAACCACTTCACGGCGATGCCGGATAAAGGCGTCGAGCAATTCCTTGAGATTCAGAATGCGCGGCTGACCGTCGAGCAGACCGACGATATTGATGCCGAACACATTCTGCATCTGCGTCTGGGTATACAGGTTATTGAGGATAACCTCGGCCACTTCGCCGCGGCGTATCTCGATAACCACGCGCATGCCATCCTTGTCGGACTCGTCACGCAGCTCGGTAATGCCTTCGATCTTTTTCTCTTTGACCAGCTCGGCGATCTTCTCGATCAAGCGCGCCTTGTTCAACTGGTAGGGCAGCTCATGGATGATGATCTGCTGCCGGCCGCCGACCTTGTCGATATCTTCGATAGTGCAGCGGGCCCGCACATAGATGCGGCCGCGACCGGTCTTGTACGCCTCGACGATACCCGCGCGGCCGTTGATGATGCCGGCGGTGGGGAAATCCGGGCCAGGAATATACTCCATCAGGTCATCGATGGTCAGATCCGGGTTGACGATCAGCGCCAGGCAGGCATTGATCACTTCGGTCAGGTTGTGCGGCGGGATATTGGTCGCCATGCCCACGGCAATACCGCTGGAGCCGTTGATCAGCAGGTTCGGCACCTTGGTCGGCAGTACCGCTGGAATCTGTTCGGTGCCGTCGTAGTTGGGCACCCAGTCAACGGTTTCCTTCTCCAGGTCAGCCAGCAGCTCGTGCGCCAGCTTGGTCATGCGGATTTCGGTGTAACGCATCGCGGCGGCGTTATCGCCATCCACCGAACCGAAGTTGCCCTGACCGTCGACCAGCAAGTAGCGCAGCGAGAACGGCTGCGCCATGCGAACGATGGTGTCGTAGACAGCCGAGTCGCCGTGCGGGTGATATTTACCGATCACGTCACCGACCACACGGGCCGATTTCTTGTAGGGTTTGTTCCAGTCGTTGTTCAGCTCGCTCATGGCGAACAGCACGCGGCGATGCACCGGCTTGAGACCGTCGCGCACGTCCGGCAAGGCCCGACCGACGATCACGCTCATCGCGTAATCGAGATAGGACTGCTTCAGCTCATCTTCGATATTGACTGGAAGGATTTCTTTGGCCAGTTCACCCATGAAACGGCATTCCTTTTATTGTCGGCAACCTGACGATGCCTGTAACAGTTATTCGGCGTACTCAGGGGCTCTGCGGGGCTGCTGTTTCCGTTAAGAAGTAGTCAGTCAGCGCGGGACCGCAGGGCGCCCGGTTAAAGCCCGACAGGATACCACAGAGCGAGCCAGGGAGGGAGGTGAAACATGCCCCCGAGCCTGGCGTGACAGCAAGAATGACGAACGGGTCGCCAGCGCGGCTCAGTGCAGATGCCGGTGACTCATCAAATCGGCCATTTTGCGCGCATCGGGACGCTCAATTATGCCTTTTTCGGTAACGATCACGTCGATCAGATCCGCCGGCGTGACATCGAATACGGGATTGAATACCGGCACGCCGACATCCAGGGATTGCCCACCCAGCTCCAGCACCTCAGCCGCAGCGCGCTCCTCGATCACCACCTCATCGCCGTGCTCAAGCGCCATATCGATGCTGGAACTGGGCGCGACGACCATAAAGCGCAGGCCGTGATGCATCGCCAGGATGGACAGCGAGTAGGTCCCTATCTTGTTCACCACATCCCCGTTGGCGGCAATCCGGTCCGCGCCGACAATGACCCAGGTGATCGCTTGCGTCTTCATCAAATGCCCGGCGGCCGAATCCACATGGATGCTCGCTTCGATGCCATCACGCTCTAGCTCCCAGGCAGTCAATCGGGAGCCTTGCAGCCAGGGCCGCGTTTCATCGATAAACACCCTGTCGACCAGGCCAGCAGCGTGCGCCGCGCGGATCACGCCCAGCGCCGTGCCGTAGCCACCGGTGGCCAGCGCCCCGGCGTTGCAGTGGGTCAGCAGATTCTGTGGGGACTTCTGATGCTTGCGGATCAACTGCATGCCGAGCTTGCCCATGGTCAGGTTCGCTTCATGATCACTTTGATGGATAGACTGCGCGGTTTCCAGCAGACGCGCGGGGACGTCAGCCGTCGCCGGCAAACGCGCCAGGCGGTCACTCAGCATTTTTAACGCCCAACCCAGATTGACCGCAGTAGGTCTGGCTGATTCGAGCAGCACAAAGGCGGCCTGCAGCGCCTGCGGCCAATCGTCGCTGTGCGCCACTCGGCGGGCCTGCAACGCAATGCCGTAGGCGGCAGCAATGCCAATGGCCGGCGCACCGCGCACGACCATGTCCCGAATGGCCGCAGCCACCTGATCGGCGTCGACGCAATCAATATATTCCTCACGCGCAGGCAGCTGGCGTTGATCCAGCAAACGCAACACGCCGCAGCGCCACTCGAGGGCTTTCACCTTGTCTGCCGTGAGCAATTGTGTAGCTGGCTGCATGATAACGCTCCCAAACCGTCATTATACCCATGCGCTGAGCAGCCTGACGAACGCAGAAATGAAATGTCACTGCACCCTATCGAAGGCAACCGTTATACTTGCGCGCATGATTCAAGATGAACTCCCGATACTTTCTTTGCCAGACTCCGTCGACCTGCTGATTTCGGCACGTTGGATCGTGCCTGTGGTGCCTGCCGGCCAGGTGCTGGAACAGCATGTTGTGGTCGTGCATCAGGGTCGCATTCTGGGCATTGTCAGCCAAGCCCGCGCGGCCGGCCTGCAAGCCGGCGAACGCCGCGAATTGCCCAACCATGTACTGATTCCCGGGCTGATCAATGCCCATGGCCATGCGGCAATGAGCCTGTTCCGTGGGCTGGCGGATGATCTGCCGCTGATGCGCTGGCTCAACGAGCATATCTGGCCGGCCGAGGGACGCTGGATCTGTGAAGATTTTGTCCGTATCGGCACGCGCCTGGCGGTGTCCGAAATGCTTCGCGGCGGCACTACCTGCTTTGCCGACATGTATTTCTACCCCGAAGTTGCAGCCCAGGTGGCCGTCGACGCGGGTATGCGCGCACAACTGGCGTTTCCGATCGTCGACAACCCGATCCCCGGTGCGAAGAACAGTGCCGAAGCGATTGCCAAGGGCCTGCGCCTGCATGACGAGAGCAAGCATAATGACTTGATCAGTGTCGCTTTTGGCCCCCATGCGCCTTATACCGTGGGCGATGAAACGCTGATCCGCGTCCGCACACTGGCCGACGAGCTGGAATTGCCGGTGCACATGCATGTGCATGAGACCGCATTCGAAGTGCAGGAAGCAGTACGCCTGTCAGGCCTGCGCCCGCTGCAGCGCCTGCGCCAACTCGGCTTGCTCAGCCCACGCCTGCAAGCGGTGCATATGACGCAGATTGATGATCAGGATCTGCGACTGCTGTATGACTACGGCGTGCAGATCATTCATTGCCCCGAGTCCAACATGAAGCTGGCCAGCGGTTTCTGCCCGGTTCAGCGCCTGCTGGACAAGGGTATCAATGTGGCGCTGGGCACCGACGGCGCCGCCAGTAACAATGATCTGGACATGTTTGCCGAGCTCCGCACCGCAGCACTACTGGCCAAGGGCATTTCCGGGCAGCCCACCGCACTGGACGCGCACAGCGCC
This sequence comes from Halopseudomonas sp., assembly GCA_046496585.1. Lineage (GTDB taxonomy): Bacteria > Pseudomonadota > Gammaproteobacteria > Pseudomonadales > Pseudomonadaceae > Halopseudomonas. The sequence continues at coordinate 12,533 of JAWOGT010000398.1, read as the reverse complement.
TTGCACATGGCCACACTGGCTGGTGCTCAAGCGTTGGGCATAGCCGAACAGACCGGATCGCTGGAACCGGGCAAATCAGCCGATATCGTCGCGGTGGATCTCTCGGCCCTGGCCCTGCAACCGGTCTACCATCCGGTTTCGCAGCTGCTGTATGCCTGCAACGCCTCGCAGGTGTCGGATGTGTGGGTGGCGGGTCGGCAGAAAGTCAGATCCGGCCAGCTGCAACTGGCCGATCAGGATGGCCTCCTGGAAGCAGTGAACCATTGGGCTCAACAGATTCAGACAGGGGACGAACAACATGACACTTAACGTAGACCGGGCAGAAATCGCCAAATTTGAAGCGCTGGCCAGCCGCTGGTGGGACCGCAATAGCGAGTTCAAGCCACTGCACCAGATCAACCCGCTGCGCACCAACTGGATCGATGCGCGCGTCGGCCTGGCCGGCAAGGAAGTGCTGGATGTGGGCTGCGGCGGCGGCATCCTCACTGAAGCCATGGCCCTGCGCGGCGCCAAGGTGATGGGCATCGATATGGGCGAGGCGCCACTGGCCGTCGCGCGCCTGCATCAGCTCGAATCCGGCGTCGACGTGGACTACCAGCAGACCACTGCCGAGCAACTCGCCGAACTGCACCCTGGCCGCTTTGACGTGGTCACCTGCCTGGAGATGCTCGAGCATGTGCCCGACCCGGCCTCGGTGATCCGCGCCTGCGCGACCCTGGTCAAGCCCGGCGGCGAGGTGTTTTTCTCCACCATCAATCGCAATCCGAAGTCCTTTGTCTTTGCCATCGTCGGCGCCGAATACATACTGCGCCTGTTACCACGTGGCACCCATGAATTCGCCAAGTTCATCAAACCCGCCGAGCTCGGCCGCTGGTCACGCGACGCCGGGCTGGATATGCAGGACATTATCGGCCTGACCTATAACCCCCTGACCAAGATCTACAAACTGGAATCCGACGTGGATGTGAATTACATGATCCACACCCGACGCAGCGCCTGACGGCATGCTGACCAGTGTATTGTTCGACCTGGACGGCACCCTGCTGGACACCGTCGACGATTTTATGGCGATCATTGTGAACATGCGCCAGGACCGCGGCCTGCCCGCATTGGACTCCAGGCTTATTCGCGACCGGGTGTCCGATGGATCCGTCGGCATGCTCAGCAGCGCCTTTGCCATGCAACCCACCGATGCCGGCTTTGACGCCTTGCGCGACGAATTTCTGCAGCGCTACGAGCTGGGACTCGCCGTACATACCCAGCTCTTCGAGGGGATGCCGCAGTTGCTCGACTGGCTGGATGAACAGGGCCTGCCGTGGGGCGTGGTCACCAACAAGCTCAGCCGCTTCAGCGTGCCGCTGCTTGAGGCCATGGGTCTGGCCGGGCGCTGCCATAGCCTGGTCTGCCCCGACCAGGTCAGCCACAGCAAGCCGCATCCGGAACCCCTGCTTAAAGCCTGCGTCGAAATGGGAGTCAAGCCGGAACATTCCGTTTATGTTGGCGATCACCTGCGCGACATCCTGGCTGGCAGAGCAGCGGGTATGCTGACGATTGCGGCATTATATGGCTATATCCCGCCAGGCGAAGATCCAGCCAGCTGGCTGGCGACCCACAGCATACGAGCGCCGGCCGAGTTGCGCCCCTGGCTGGCACAAAGGCAACTCAAGGAGGTACCCCATGTTTGATTATCAGGCCCCGCAGGACCTGCTCAAGGACCGCGTGATACTGGTTACCGGTGCCGGCGACGGCATTGGCCGGGCGTGTGCTCTCAGCTGCGCGGCGCATGGCGCGACCGTGGTCCTGATCGGCCGCACACCCTCGAAAATCGAAGCCGTCTACGATCAGATCGAGGCCGCCGGCTTTCCACAGCCGGCGCTGTGCCCGCTGAATCTGGAAACCGCGCTGGAGAAAGATTACCTGGACCTGGCCGACCAACTGTTCGACACCTTCGGCAAGCTGGATGGCCTGGTGCACAACGCCGCATTGCTGGGGCCGCGGACGATGCTCGACAACGTCAAGGCCGAGGCCTGGCTGCAAGTCATGCAGGTCAACGTCAACGCCCCCTTCCTGCTGAGCAAATCCATGATGCCGTTGTTGCGCGCCGCGCCAGATGCCTCGGTTATTTGCGTTTCATCCAGCGTGGGTCGCAAGGGCCGCGCCTACTGGGGGCCTTACGCGGTGAGCAAGTTTGCCCTGGAAGGCATGATGCAGGTCTTCGCCGATGAACAGGACGGTACCAGTGCCATTCGCTTCAATAGCCTCAACCCCGGTGCCACCCGCACCAGCATGCGGGCGACCGCGTTTCCTGGCGAGCCACCGGAGAAAAATCCAGAGCCTGCGCAGATCATGCCAGCCTTTCTATACCTGCTTGGACCCGACAGCAAAGCGGTCAACGGCCAGGCCCTTGACGCACAGTAGACGGTTTCTTGTCAGCCCCCAGGGCTGCGCCATGCATCCTCACGGCAAGGCGGCAATTAATTGCCGCCTTGCTTAAAAAATATCTTATAAAAAATACGCATCAAACTGATTTTATTGAACTTTTTTTGCTAGGCACGCTCTATGCATGGTAAATAGCCATCATCTCCATTAGTAGGCGTTGCCATGACCTTATCGACCAGCAATACCATCGACTTCGATTCCGCGCGCCTGCGGCTACACCACGAGGCGAAAAGCCTGTCATCGGCACAGGCGCAGGCCAACAAACCAGCCAGACACCTGACCCTGATGGGCATGCAACAGCGTCTGACTCAGCAGCTGCAGACCTCCCTTGAGGTAGAGCGCGTATTGGAGATGTTCTTCACTGCGCTTCAGGAATTCGTTGGCCTGAACAGTATCGAGTTCCGCCATGACGCTCAGCGCCTCCAGGTGAGCAAGGGCACTTCCAGCATCCACCGCTGCAGCTACCGCATGACGCATGCCGGTGACTTTCTCGGCGAGATCCAGTTCACCCGTGACAAACGCTTCAGCGAGACGCAACTGCAGAGCCTGGAGACACTGCTGGGCAATCTGCTATATCCGCTGCGCAACGCACTCCTGTACCGAGAGGCGCTGCATTCAGCCATGATTGACAGTCTGACCGGCATCGGCAATCGCATGAGCATGGATCTGGCATTGACCCGTGAGGTCAAATACGCCGCACGTCACCATACACCGCTGTCATTACTGGTGATGGATATCGACCATTTCAAACAGGTCAACGATAAATACGGGCATGGCTACGGTGATACCGCGCTCAAAGCCGTGGTCAACTGCACCCGCAGCTGCCTGCGCGATGTGGACCAGCTGTTCCGCATGGGCGGCGAGGAGTTTGTCGTGGTGCTCGGCAACACCGACAACCCGGCCGCACGCTTTGTTGCCGAACGAATTCGTAGCAGTATTGCGCAGATGCAGTTCGAGATTGATGGCGATTCGATTCCAATGACCGCGAGCTTTGGCGTCGCGACACTGACCTCGAACGACAATAAAGAGGATCTGCTGGAGCGCGGCGACAAGCTGATGTACACCGCCAAACGCGCTGGCCGCAACAAGATCGCCTGCTGACCGGCCAGCTCTAGCCTGATTCCGATTCAGCGCGGCTTGTGCGGCACCTTGGTGCGTCGAACGGTACGCGCCTGGTGCATGGACGGCTTACGCGCCAAGCGCTGAGCCTTTTCCCGCTCGCTGGTTTTCATCGCCGGCAGTGCCAACGGTGTCAGCCCCACTTCCTGACTTAACGCGTCGATTTCGTTTTGCTTCATTTCGCGCCAGCGGCCCACCGGCAGTTCCGGGCCGAGAAATACCGGCCCAAAGCGCACCCGCTTGAGGCGGTTGACGCGCATGCCCTGGGACTCCCAGAGGCGACGCACTTCGCGATTACGGCCTTCCATCAGGCACACGTGGTACCAACGATTGATCCCTTCACCGCCGGCGGTCACTACATCAGTGAAGCGCGCCGGGCCGTCATCCAGCATTACGCCGGTCTTCAGGCGCTCGATCATCTCTTCGTCCACTTCGCCCATGACCCGCACCGCGTATTCGCGGTCCATCTGATAGGAGGGGTGCATCAGACGATTGGCCAACTCACCATCGGTGGTGAACAGCAGCAAACCGGAGGTATTGATGTCGAGGCGGCCGATATTGATCCAACGGCCATGCTTGAGCCGCGGCAGTCGGTCGAATACGGTAGGCCGGCCTTCGGGATCATCGCGGGTACAGACCTCGCCTTCGGGCTTGTTGTAGAGCATCACCCGCCGGGCTTCTTCATTCTCGATGTCACGCTTGACCGGACGACCATCGACCAGAATCTGGTCGAGGCTGTCCACCCGGCAACCCAGCGTTGCCAGCTTTCCGTTGACGCTGATGCGCCCGGCACCAATCCATGCTTCCACCTCACGACGCGACCCCAGGCCGACACGAGCGAGCACTTTTTGCAGTTTTTCACCGCTGACTGGGGCTGAAGCAGGATTGCTAGGATGATCGGTCATGCGAGGCACCTCCCGGTGTAGAGAATAGGATTTGGGGAATAATAATGACCGCGTAGATTAACACCATGACCCGCGACCAGCCAGACAAACTCAGCGTCGGCGCGCCTGCGCGTCAGCATCCAGGGTATCGTCCTGGTGCTCGTCAGGCGCCTCGCGCTCTGGCGGGTAGTCATTAAAATCGGTTTTCAGGTTGGACTCCATTGCCCCCAGCTCATCCAGCAACGCGTGAAAGCCGCTTTGCGCACCCACGGCGTCCAGCGCTTTGAGCGGCTCGACCGGCACCCACGGGGCATCGACAGCATCCGCCACGCGCTCATCCTGCCGCGCCAGTTCCGGCTCCTGATCCAGGTCGCGCATCGCCGCCAGCGGTGGCAACTCGCTGATACTGCGCAAGTTGAAGTGATCGAGAAACTGCCGTGTGGTGGCATACATCGAGGGTCGACCCGGCACATCACGGTGGCCCACCACCCTCACCCACTCGCGCTCCAGCAAGGTTTTGATGATCTGGCTGCTGACTGCCACGCCGCGCACCTCTTCGATTTCACCCCGGGTGATTGGCTGGCGGTAGGCGATCAGCGCCAGGGTTTCCAGCATGGCCCGCGAGTAGCGCTGCGGCCGCTCCTCCCACAACCGGCTGACCCAGGGCGAAAATTCTTCACGGACCTGCAGGCGCCAGCCACTGGCGACTTCACGCAGCTCTATGGCGCGACCCTTGTAACGCGCCGCCAGCCGCCCGAGCGCCTCGCGCAGGGCATCGAGGCCCGGCGCCTGCTCCTCATCAAACAGCTCGCGCAAGCGATCCAGCGATAAGGGTTTACCCGCGGCCAGCAGCGCCGCTTCAATAATATGCTCAAGTTTCGGCTGGGCCATCGTCACCTCGCGCTTTGACATACACAGGGGCAAAGGCTTCACCTTGCACCAGATCAATCAACTGTTCCTTGACCAGCTCGAGCACCGCCATAAAGGTCACTACCACACCCAACTTGCCCTCGCTGACGCTGAACAGGCTGACAAAAGGTACAAACGGCTGACCGCGCAGGCGCTCGAGCACATCAGCCATGCGTTCACGGGTGGAGAGTATTTCACGGGTGACCTGATGGCTTTCGAACATATCCGCACGGCGCAACACCTCATTGAGCGCCAGCATCAACTCCTGCAAGTCCACTTGGACAGGCGCCCGGTGACTTTCTAGCTCGGGTGCTGCGGCGCTAGCCAGCGCTAGATCACGCCCTACCCGCGACAACCCATCAATTTCCTCGGCGGCCTGCTTGAAGCGCTCATACTCCTGCAAACGACGAATCAGCTCGGCGCGCGGATCGTGCTCCTCATCCTCATCTTCCTGATGACGGGGCAGCAGTAACCTGGATTTAATCTCGGCGAGCATGGCCGCCATGACCAGATACTCGGCGGCCAGTTCGAGCCGCACTACCGTCATCAGCTCGATATAGCCCATGTATTGCTTGGTGATATCGGCTACCGGGATATCGAGGATATCGATATTTTGCTTGCGGATCAGATACAGCAGCAGGTCCAGCGGACCCTCGAAAGCGTCGAGAAACACTTCGAGCGCTTCCGGGGGGATATACAGATCTTGCGGCAGTTGCGTAAACGCCTTGCCATAGACCAAGGCAAGGGGCAATTCCGGTTGCCCCGGGACCACGGGGGCAACCGCGGCTGCAGCCAGCTCAGCGGTGAGCAGGTTCCCGGTCGGCGGCTGCGGATTGCTCATGCACGGCGCCCCATCGATTACTGGCGGTACTGCAGGCCCATCGCCTGGCGGACTTCGCTCAGAGTGTCGCGGGCAGCTTCGCGGGCCCGCTCGGCCCCTTCATTCAGAATCAGACGCACGGCATCAGGGTTGCTTTCAAAGTCGCTGGCGCGCTCCTGAATTGGCGCCAATTCGGCACATACCGCATCGATAACCGGCTGCTTGCACTCCAGGCAACCAATGCCGGCGCTACGGCAACCCTGCTGCACCCAGTCATGGGTTGCCTGATCGGTATACACCTGGTGCAGCTGATAAACCGGACATTTCCCCGGATCACCCGGATCGGTACGGCGCACCCGGGCAGGATCGGTGGGCATGCGGCGAATCTTTTCGTCAACCTGCTCGCTGGTGTCGCGCAGGGTAATGGTGTTGCCATACGACTTGGACATTTTCTGCCCGTCAAGGCCGGGCATCTTCGAATCCGGCGTGAGCAATGCCTGCGGCTCGGGCAAAATGACCTTGCCACCCCCTTCCAGATAGCCAAACAGGCGTTCCTTGTCACCCAGGGTGATATTTTGCTGTTCTTTCAACAGGGCCCGAGCGGTATCCAGCGCCTCGCTATCGCCCTGTTCCTGATAGGCCTTGCGCAGCTTGCTGTAGAGCTTGGCGGCTTTCTTGCCCATTTTGTGCACGGCCGCTTCGGCCCGTTCTTCAAAGCCTGGCTCCTTGCCGTACAAGTGATTGAAGCGCCGAGCCACCTCGCGGGTAATTTCCACGTGGGCTACCTGGTCGGCACCCACCGGCACCAATCCGGCGCGGTACATCAGAATGTCCGCGCTTTGCAGCAGCGGATAGCCGAGAAAACCATAGGTCGCCAGGTCCAGATCGCGCAACTTTTCCTGCTGATCCTTGTAGGTCGGCACGCGCTCCAGCCAACTGACCGGCGTGATCATCGACAGCAACAGGTGCAACTCAGCGTGCTCTGGCACCTGTGACTGGATAAACAGGGTCGAGGAACCACTGCTCACGCCGGCGGCGAGCCAGTCGATCAGCATGTCCCAGACACTTTGCTCGATGTTCTCAGGCGTCTCGTAATGGGTGGTCAGGGCATGCCAGTCGGCAGCAAAGAAATAGCACTCGTACTCATGCTGCAACTTGACCCAGTTCTTCAACACCCCGTGGTAGTGCCCCAGGTGCAAACGCCCGGTGGGGCGCATGCCTGACAATACGCGACGCTGTGAATCGACGGAACTCAAAGGGGACTCCTGAATATACTAGGTAATGGGAAAATCAATCCGCGCATTATACGCATGCTTTGGCTAAAGACTCCTGCCTGATCAATCCGCGTTGCGGCTGCCGCCAAAGGGACCCGGATCGCCCAGGCCAACCCGCAGCACTTCAGGCTGCGGCTCCAGCAGGCTGACCACAGTGGTCGGCTCGACATCGCAGGCACCGCCGTCGATGATCAGGTCCACCAGCTTGCCAATGCGATCACGGATCATTTCCGGATCTGTGATCGGCAGCTTATCGTCAGGCATGATCAGCGTGACGCTCATCAGTGGCTCGCCGAGCGCCTCAAGCAGAGCCAGGGTGATGTGATGCTGGGGGATGCGCAGGCCAATGGTGCGCCGCTTGGGATGCAGCAACCGGCGCGGCACCTCGCCCGTGGCGTGCAGAATGAAAGTGTAGGGCCCTGGCGTGTTGGCTTTAAGCAGGCGAAAAGTCGGATTATCGACCTTGGCGTACACCCCCAGCTCCGACAGATCACGGCAGACCAGGGTGAAGTTGTGTTTGTCATCGAGCTGGCGCAGCCGGCGGATGCGCTCCAGCGCATCCTTGTCGCCGAGGTGGCAACCCAGCGCGTAGGCAGAATCGGTCGGGTAGGCGATCACACCGCCCTTGCGGATGATCTCGACGGCCTGACGGATCAGACGCGCCTGGGGATTTTCCGGATGAATATGAAAATATTGGCTCACACTGAATTCTCTTGTTGTTTTGGCTGCAGGTTAGCGATTAAACAGTGTAGCCATTAAAAAGCGGATCATTCCAGACTGGCGCGCAGTCCGGTGGTAACGCGGTCATTTTTCCCAGCGCCATCCACGGTGAGTCAGGATGATGAAAATCACTACCGCAACTGGCGAGAAAACCCATTTCCTGGCTCACCTTGGCCAGATAGGCCACCTGTTCTAGCGGCTGCTGACCGTTGACCACTTCAATGCCACGGCCACCGGCCAGAGCGAAATCCTTGAGCAGGCGGCGCATCCGGGCTCGGGTGAAACCGTAATGCCAGGGGTGGGCCATCACTGCCATGCCGCCGGCCGCACGGATCTGCGCCACCGCCTCTGCCAGCTCCGGCCAATGTTGCTTGATGTCACCCAGCTTGCCAGCACCGAGCCATTTTCGGAACGCCTCCGCACGATCACGCACATACCCTTGCTCGACCATCCAGTCAGCGAAATGAGGACGCGCCGGCGGGCTGCCGACATCACTGCCGATAGCCGCCTGTACCGCCATGGCACCGGCCAGGGCGCCCGGCATTCGCTTGGCTTCAAGGCGTTTATCGATTTGCTCGGCGCGCAACCAGCGACCCAGCTTGACCGACTGGATGGCGTTGACGAAATCGGTCGACGCCGGGTCGAAGCCATAGCCGAGTACATGAATGGTGTGCCCCTGCCACTGGGCTGACAATTCGACGCCACTGATCCAGCGCATGCCTAGCGCTCGAGCCGTCTGCGCAGCGATCGCCAGACCCTCCAGGCAATCGTGATCGGTCAGCGCGATCAGCTCTATTCCCGCGGCGGCACCCAGCTGCATAAGTTCCTGCGGATCGAGCGAACCGTCCGATGCGGTACTGTGCATGTGCAGATCAGCTATCAAAACAAGCCCCACTGATAAAGAATTTTCACTATTATGCCGCCCTGACGCTGACAACACCTAGTGCAATGGCATAACTTACTGTTATTCCAACCACTTTGAACCGAACAAGGACTCCATATGCTATTTGCCATCATGGCCACCGATGTAACCGATTCTCTCCAGGCGCGCATCGCCGCTCGCCCCGCGCACCTTGAGCGCTTAAATGCACTGCAAAGTGCCGGCCGGCTGATACTGGCGGGGCCGCACCCGGCCATTGAATCGGCTGATCCCGGCCCGGCAGGCTTTACCGGTAGTTTGATCGTCGCTGAATTCGCCTCCCTCGCCGACGCGCAGGCATGGGCCGATGCGGATCCTTATGTCGCCGCGGGTGTCTATGCTGACGTCGCGATCAAGCCATTCAAACGCGTGTTTCCCGCTTAGACCAGGAGCCCTGAATGTCCAGAACGATCGTCTATTTTACCTTGTTGGCTTGCCTGAGCTCCTCTGGCCTGGCGCTCGCCCAGCAGGCGCCCACCACGCAGGTGCCCGTGCCCCAGAATAGCAGCACTGATATTGGCACGCTGCAGGCCGAGCTGGCGCAAGTTGAAGCCGAGCGCCAGCGTCTGGCCGAGCAACTGGCGCAAGGCACCGACACCGCGTTGCTCGAACAGCTGCAACAGGACAACCGCGAACTGCTGGACCGTCAGGCGCAGAGCGATGCCGGAGCCAGTACGCGGCTGGAAGCACAACGCCAACAATGGTTCATGATCGGTGGGGGGAGCGTATTGGCGAGTCTGATCATCGGCTTTCTCCTGGCCAGCATGGGCCGACGCAGCCAACGTAGTCAGTGGCTCAATTGACCGCCCATGCGGTACTGATAATCGATGACGACCAGGAGCTTTGCGCGCTGTTGGTCGACTGGCTGGCCGCAGAAGGCTTTGCGCTGACCTGTGCTCACGACGGGCCAAGTGGGCTTGAAGCGGCACTCAGCGGCCAGTTCCAGGTGATCATCCTGGATGTCATGCTGCCGGGCATGAACGGCCTGGATGTGCTGCGCAACCTCAGGCAGAACTGTAATACGCCCCTCCTGATGCTAAGCGCTCGCGGCGAACCCATCGACCGTATCCTCGGGCTGGAACTGGGTGCCGACGATTACCTGGCAAAACCCTGCGATCCGCGTGAGCTGGTCGCCCGCCTGCGCGCCCTGGTACGGCGCAGTCAGGGGCAAACTCCGGGCAACAGCCTGCAGGTCGGCGACATCCGTCTGGATATGGACAGCCTGATGGCCTGGCAGGGCGAAGAGCTGCTGGCGCTGACCCAGAGCGAAGTACTGATCCTGCGAGCCCTATTGGAAAAGCCCGGCCAGCTGGTTGAGCGCCAGAGCCTGTCGCGTCAAGCGCTGGGCAAAGCGCTAGGCCCTTATGATCGCAGCCTGGACATGCACCTGAGCAACCTGCGCCGCAAGCTGGGCCCGCACCCGGACGGCCGCAGCCGAATACAGGCATTGCGCGGGCGCGGCTATCTGTACAGCAGTTGAATCGAAATACGCTGGACAACCACATCAAGCAGCCACGCCACCTTTACACAGCCTTTACCCAGTACCAGCCCCAATTGACGTGACAGTCCCTAGACTCTCCAACAACGACCTGACACTCAGGCCCGCCATAAAACAACAGGAGTTACCCATGAAGAAGACCCTACTCGCCAGCATGATGGTACTTGCCACCGGTTTTTCCGGCGCACTGCTGGCCGGCCACCACGGCAAGACTGGCGAACGTCATGAGCAACACATGCAATACATGACCGAGCAGCTTGAACTGAGCAGTGAACAGCAATCTCAGCTGCAAAGCCTGCACGAACAACACGGCGAGCAACACCGCGCCCTGCGTGAGCAGCACAGAACTGACGTGAACGCCATTCTCAGTGAAGAGCAACAGACCAAAATGGCCGAGATGCGCGAGAAGAAGCGTGAGCAAATGGCCAAGCGCGGGGAAGACGGCAAGCACCAGCCTGGCCACGACAAGAAAGACCACCACTAACTGCCATGCGGCTGTTCTGGAAAGTCTTCGCCATACTCTGGCTCGCCACTTTACTGGTCGGCGGTTCGGGCTTTCTGGTCAGTCGCGCATTGCAGCAGGATTGGCTCCTGCTGCAATTTCACCCGCAACTCAAGGATTTTGCCGAACAACTGGTCACTCGCTACGAGACCGACGGCCCCGCCGCAGCGCAGCAATGGCTGGACACCCAGCGCGGCCAATATCGGCTGCGCGCTCAGCTGTTTGACACTGAAGGCCAAAGTCTGCTGCCCGGCACCCTGCCGCGCAGACCGATATTCCAGCAAAGCGTCCCAGCGAACCTCGACTCCAGAGAAATCTGGCACGGCCGCTTGTTCCAGCTCGACTGGTTAACCGCCCAGGGCGGCTATCACCTGAGTCTGTTCGTACCTCGCGACGAGCTGTTCAACTGGCGGCGCACGCCGGTTGCGCTGATCCTCAACATCATTATGGCCATGGCCCTGCTGGGCATCCTCAGTTTACTGCTGAGCCGCTACCTTACCGGCCCCCTGCGCCAGCTCGGCCTGGCGGCGCAATCCTTGGCCAAGGGCCGCTTCGAAGCCGAAAAACTTGAGCGCATTGGCCGGCGTCAGGACGAAATAGGCGACCTTTCCCGCCACTTTAGCCGCATGGCGCAGCGTGTACAGGAGCTGCTCGACAGCCAGCGCCAACTGATGCGCGACATCTCCCACGAACTTCGCTCGCCACTGGCACGCCTGCGCGTCGGACTGGCGTTGGGCAGCAAGCAGGGCGCTGCTGCCGAGGATCCGCTCTGGCAGCGTCTGGACCGGGAGTGCACACGCCTCGACCTGCTGATCGACGACATTCTGACCTTGAGTCGCCAGGATATTCAGGATCACCCCGCCCAGCACTTCGCACTCGATGTACTGATCGCCGAGGTCATCGAAGACAATCAGTTTGTCGCCGACTCCCAGCAATTCGAGCTGACCGGCAGTACCCAGGCGACGCTCGACGGTTGGCCAGAGCAGCTGCGCAGCGCCCTGGACAACCTGCTCCGCAACGCGTTGCGCTTCTCTCCCCCGCAGGGATTGATCCGGGTCAGCCTGAGCAGCGCTAGCGGCCAGTGCCTTGTCAGTGTCGAGGATCAAGGCCCGGGTGTGGAAGAACAATGGCTGCAGCGCCTTGGCGAGCCGTTCCTGCGACTGCCGGGACAGGCTGCAGATAGCGGGCATGGGCTTGGACTGGCGATCGCCAGACGGGCGATCGCCATGCATGGCGGCAGCTTGACGTTCAGCCGCAGTGCCATGGGCGGCCTAAAAGCGCTGATTCAGTTACCCGGCCAGTCCTGAAAGAAATCCTCTGGCACCAACTCGGGGAGTGATTTAACGCTGCACGCCGGCTGGCGCTTGAAGGAGGGATCCTCCTCGGCGAGCCTGTTGAGCCCCGATCCAACCTTGTCCATGTCGCCCTTGACCTTCGCCTCGATCGCGG
>JAWOGT010000046.1:0-3842 GCA_046496585.1 Halopseudomonas sp. | reverse complement strand
CACCAGGTATGCCTCGATCGATGCACCGCCGATATGCATCCCGGGAAATGATCCGGTTATGCGATAGTCCGTTTCGAAATTCCACAGACCGGAGTACGTCGCCCTTTCCCAAAGAACATACAGCAACTCAAGAGCCAGACCGAGCATCATGCCCAAGGCCAGTCGTGAAGTGAACTGCCCTGAATCCTTATGCCATTCGGTTTTAATCAACGGCAGAAAAGCTAGCGCGAACGCCAAGCCCTTGGCTGCGTGCAGTGCATGATAGGAACTGGTGTATTGGGTAAAGGCATTCAGACCCAATGGCGCCAACGGCAACAAACCGACCAGCAGTCCGATGAATGCCGATACGACATAGAAAGCCAGCGGAATACGGCCGGGCCAGGTCATGGCTGGAACAACTCGTTGGCGAGTGTAGGCAGCTGCCAGAATCAACAAAAGCAAGGTATCGAACTCGCTCCAGAACAGGCGCCCGCTTAGGTAGGAAAAGTCAAGTAACGGAAGGGCTGCTGGAACAAGCAGCAGCCAGCTACCTGGCCAGTGCCAGCAGATAGCTGCCAGTCCAAGCATCAACAGCAAAGGCACCCAGCCCAGGGGGTAGCCCACCATGCTGATGACGGCAGCTGCAACAAGACTTAATGGAATCAATCTGGTGGAGGGCGATGATTGGCTTTGCGCTTGATCGAATTTAGGCATATCACGCCTTTCAGTTGCTTCCGAGGCGATAAAGGAGGGGTCAGTCGACCGAAACGCTGGAAACAACCCGTTAAAGAGTGCATAGCACCCACCCGCGGCCCCGGCAGCAATCAGCATATTGGTTGGATCAGGATGTTGCCCAGGAACAAACAACTTCCCTGCTTCTATCAATGAAGCGACAAACATGGCCAGCAACGCGGGAAACCAAGCCCCGCGGGCTCCCATACTGGTTTCTTTACGCCACAACCACATGCCAACGCCGATCAAACTGTAGAGTCCAAGTTGGAACAGCAGACTGACAAGCGCCACAGCCTCGGCCGTGTAGTAATGGTAATAAAAAGGAATAAATCGTACCTTGGCCAGACGATCGATTGCCTCATCAGTGTTCACCCAGGGCGCGTCAAACCAGTTATTTAGCCAAGCCAATCCGATTGCATAAGGGACCACTGCCAACATCAGTCCGGCACGCACCCACGAGCTCATGCGCCGTGCATACCAATACCTGAAAAAAGCCGGCAATGTCGCACCCAACACCACACCCGCGGCACGAGAAAATATCGACGCCCCCTGGCTGATGCCGGAGGCAATCCACAGTTGCATGACCTCGATCGTCAAGCCAAGCAATACCCCCACAGCGGCAGCGACTGCCAGTGACAATCTGCCCGATCTTTTTACCAGCAGCAGGCCAAAGGGTAAGGTGGCAAGCATTTCTGGAACAAGTTTGACCCAGCAGCCAAATCCGCAATTACCCGCAAATAGCCAACCTGCCCTGTCAGAAGTTAGATGAGCGCGCCATTCCTCTGAACTCAGCAAAAAATCATAGGGAAACAAGCTCAGAAACAGGTACGCCAGGACGTATACAACCAAGGCTGCTCTCACCGCCCTGGGGCCTCCCTGCGCGAAACGATGCAAGACACACGAAAGCTGACGTCCAGCCAAGGCCCATAGCAGCACCCCCAGCACACCACCCATGATCTCTGCATATAAATCGTTGAGCGAGACCGTCCGCGGTGGGAAGTACTGCTGGACAAATTCGACCGACACCGCCATTGCCGAAATTAACAGGATTGAGAAGAGGGTGCCCGTCCCCCATACACCAGGCGACTTGCTCTGCCCGGCAAAAGCTCCCATCAGCAGATATCCCAAGGGAATGTAAAGAATCAGGTTGGCAACCCAGTTGGCTCTTGAACCAACACCAAGCTCCAGCCAAGGTATCGCGGTGAATCGCGCCACCGCCTCATCCCACGGAATTGCCCGAAATTCCAGCGGTACCAGACTGCCGTAGATGACGAACGCGGTGTAAACCAATGCCGTTAGCCACATCAGACGGCGTGGATTATCTGGCGTCTTACTGCTTTGGTTCATGGCTGGGATACGTCCAATGCACGCAGCAAGGCTGGGGCAATGCTTGCACCGGGACGCGATGCCCCTCGCCAATCAGGATAGCTTGCCAGCTCTCGCACAAGCGGTTCAGGGAGGCCATACCACGCCCGGCTTGCTGAAAGCAGACGCGGCGTTATTTCGGGTACGACTGTGTCCAGCAGATCCTGCCGATAACCCATGGCGAGATTGTGTTCGGCTTCGCCCCCCGATAATGGATGGCTGGCCGACACCACATTGGCGACCACGCGCTGACGATATGCGGTGCCCTCAGCCTGCCGCACCTGAATGCCGACTCCGGACGCCAGCACGGTATTGGAAAAAATCGCCATGTCGCGCGGCACGTCGTTGTGGGGCTGGATGCGGATCGCGTCGCCGCTGCCATTGATGAATACATTGTCGTAGAGGGCCACTCGGCCTTCTGCCTGGAACAATGCCTCGCTCGGGTTGTGCAGGAAGAGGTTGCCATGGACCAGGTAGCGGTCCTCGCTCCCCGCTTCGGCGAGCGGGAAATGGCCGAGCAGGACATTGGGGCGCGCTTGCGGGCCAGGTTGCGCACCAGCCTTGGAAAACAGGTTGTAGCGAATCACCGTATCTTGGCGTCCTGCAAACTCGTTCGGACGGGTTTTCTGGTGCTTGATCTGCAGGTTGTATCCGAGCGTGTCGCTGACCTGGTTCGCCTCGATCAAACCCGCGACGAAGGGATCCGACCCGTCCGAATCACCGAAGTACATTCCGGTGCCCACCCGCTCGATACGGTTGCCCCTGATTACCCAGCCGAATGTCGGGCACTTGGTCGATATGCCGACGTTCTGCTGCGACGCAGCATGGTCATGGATATGCAGGTTTTCCAGGGTGATGAAATCGGCGTAGCGGCTGTGTCCTTCCGCCTTGATTGCATCGACCGGGACATTGCCGCCATCGAGTTGCAGATGGCGCAAAGAAATGTGCCGCACGTTGACGAGGCTGACGGTATTGGCGCCGGCACGTGCAACAAAACGTGGAGGCAGAGCCGGATTGGCCGCTTCGATGACAATGGCTTGGCCCGGGAGCCCGGACAGATCATGCAGGGGCAATCCGCGGCGGTAATCACCCGGCTCGAGGCGTAAATGGTCACCGGGTTGCAGCCGCTTCAGATAAGCACGGTAATCATCCGGGCCCGCCAGGTAATCCGCCGCACCGGCCGCACCCGCCATCAGGCAGAACAGCCATGCGCAAGCGGTCCGGAACATCAGCCTGCGGCGTCGGACTGGGGCAGTCCGCTCATCAGCAAATCCAGCTTGCCGCACAGCACGCGGGTCATCGACCCCACGCTTTGCCGTCCGGTATCGACCACGATGTCGGCCACCTCGCGATACAGCGGATCGCGCTGCTTGTAGAGTTCGCGCAACCGCGCCAGGGGATCGGCGGTTTGCAGCAGGGGGCGGTTGCGATCATGGCGGGTGCGTTCGAATAGTTGCTCGGGCGTTCCACGCAGATAGATCACCACACCATTCTGCTTGAGCTTTTCGCGGTTGGCTGACGACAGGACCGCGCCGCCGCCGGTCGCCAGCACCACATTGGACAGGGATGCCAGTTGCGCGATCGCAGCCTCTTCGCGCTTGCGAAATCCGCTTTCGCCCTCGATCTCGAAAATCACCGTCTACGAAGGTCCGTCAAACCGGGAGTTCGGGCCGTGCCGCTAGCGGCAGAATCCATATTTTTTGTGTAAAAGCTCCACGCACCGAAACCGATAAGAGCTATAAGAATCATTTTTTTCAAACTCAGGA
>JAWOGT010000355.1:0-2851 GCA_046496585.1 Halopseudomonas sp. | reverse complement strand
GTGAAACGCTGTTGGAGGGGGTTGTTGCCCAGCGCGAAACCGAGCTCAGCTGAGCAGCCTGGTGCTGCGCAGTGATGCAGGCGTGAGCGCTTGAGTTAAGCCAGGGTAGGCAGGGCGAGTAGGCACTAAAAAGCCCACCTTGACGGTGGGCTTTTGCTGGGTGCGGTTGCTACCCCAATCAGGCAGGACTGATCAGTCCTCCTTGTCTTCTTCAATGACGCCAGTCTGGGCATTGATCTTGAATTCGTACTTGTTGCCATCGGCTTTCAGGCCCGCGCCTTCCCAGTAATCATCGTCGGCTTCAACCTTGTGAATCTCGGTGTAGCCAGCGCCCTTGGCCGTCTCGATGGCCTGCTCGATGCTGATCCAGTCGGCTTTGGGGCTATCGGCTATCACTGAACCAGCGGCTAGCAGCGTGGCGGCGGCAAGCGCGGCGCTAAAGGATTTTTTCATGGTTGAAATTCCTGTTTTTATGCGTAAGCACATTTAAGAGCTCCAGACGTGCGCCCAAGTTCCCGCGCCTTTAATGCCGCCTTAATGCCCCCATGGTTGACTTGCTGGCTATGCTGGCCCGCCTGCCCCCGGAGCGCTGTTAATGACCCTAGTGCCTTTGTTATGTCCATCCAGCGCCCCTCGCTGGTCGTTGAGGTTTGCGGTTCTGGCCGGTGCACTGCTGCTGGGTGCCTGCAGCGCCGAGTCGAACCCCGCCAAGGCGAAGCCGCCGGCTACGGCGGTGACCGTCGCCGTCGTGGCAACCGCCGACGCGGTACAGTACGGCGAGTATGCCGCCCGGGTGCGCAGTCCTGGTGCGGTGGAACTGCGTGCACAGGTGCGCGGCGTTCTGCAGGCGCGGCTGTACCAGGAGGGGCAGCGGGTGCAGCAGGGCGAGAGCCTGTTTCAGATCGACCCGGAACCCTACGCGCTGGCACTGCGCCGGGCCGAAGCGGAGTTGGCCGAGGTCCGCGCGGAGCACGGCAATGCGCAGCGGGAATGGCGGCGCCAGCAGGACCTGTTTGCCCGCGGGGTGAGCAGTGAACACGCCAGGGACAAGGCCGAGACCGCCCGGCAGGCCGCGTCGGCCCGCCGACACAAAGCCGAGGCCGCCGAGAGTGACGCCAAGCGGCTGTTGCGCTATGCCCAGGTGGTGGCGCCCGTGGCAGGCATTGCCGGGCTTGAGGCCCTTGCGCCAGGCAATCTGGTGGAAGCCGGCACCCTGCTGACCACCATCACCCCGCGTGATCCCATTCACATTCACTTCACCTTGCCCACCCGTGATGCTGCCCTCTATCGGGCCGCGCTTGCCGGCGGGGCGGGTAGGCCGGTAGAGACCGGCCTGCTGGTGGATGGTGGGCGAGTCTTCGCGCATGCCGGCCAGTTGAATTTTACCGACGCCCGCATCGACCCGCGCACCGACAGCATCCCGATGCGCGCGGTGTTTCCGAACCCTGAGGGCGAGTTGCTGCCGGGTCAGTTTGTGCGTCTGCAGCTGCCCCTGCAGTCATTCAAGGGCGTGGTACTCATCGAGCCGCACAGCGTCAGCGAAGGCCCGGCAGGGCCTCAGGTATTTACCGTCGAAACCGCCGAGGCCTCCGACGCAGGCACGGCCAGGTCCCGGCCTGTGCAATTGGGACCGGTGATTGAAGGCTTGCAGGTCGTCACCGCAGGACTCGCCACCGGGGATCAGCTGGTGGTGAATGGTCAGGTTTCGCTCAGACCGGGCAGTTCGGTGCGGGTGGTAGCAACAGTTCCGCTCAAGCCCCCAACGCCAGGGAAAGCCTCTCAGCCGCCTGCACAGGCGGGCCGCTAATGCTGCGATTTTTTATCGACCGGCCGATTTTTGCTGCGGTCATTTCGGTCATTATTGTGCTGGCCGGTTTGGCCGCATTGCGCCAGTTGCCGCTGGAGCAGTACCCGAACGTAGTGCCGCCCCAGGTAGTGGTCAGCGCCTCTTACCCGGGCGCCAGCGCCGCGGTGGTGGCGGCTTCGGTAGCCGCGCCCTTGGAGCAGGAAATCAACGGCGTGGAGAACATGATCTACATGGACTCCACCAGCACTGACACGGGCACCTTGCAGCTCACAGTGACCTTCGATATCGGCACCGATCCGGACCAGGCCGCCATCAACGTCAATAACCGGGTGCAGGCAGCGGCCCCGCGCCTGCCCGAGACTGTGCGCGACATGGGCCTGCGCGTGCAGTCGCGCGCCACCGACATTCTGCTGCTGGGTGTGCTTACCTCGCCCGACAACAGCCTGGGCATGGTCGACATCAGCAACTATGCGCTGCTCAATATGCTCGATGAACTGGTGCGCATCGAAGGCGTGGGCGAAGCCAGCCTGTTCGGCCTGCAGGACTATGCCATGCGCATCTGGCTCGATCCGGCCCGACTCGCCAAGCACGACCTCACCACCCAGGACGTGTCCGCTGCCTTGCGCGAGCAAAATGCCGAATACGCCACCGGCCGCCTGGGCGCTCCGCCCGGCGGCGAGGAAGAGGCCTTTACCTTTACGGTGACCAGTGAGGGTCAGCTGACCACCGCGGCGCAGTTCGAGTCCATTGTCCTGCGCAGCGAGGCGGATGGCTCCAGTCTGCGCCTGGGGGATGTGGCCCGAGCGCAACTGGGATCTGAACACGAAGAGCAGCTCGGCTTCGGCGTGTGGTACGACTTTTAGGTTGCGATTCCCTGTATTCTTAGTCTGCCATTCTTAGTCGCTATTCTCCGCGACTTGGTCGGTGTAAACTAGAAACTCCACTGCCCGACGTCATCCCCCGCCCAGCTTCCTTCCTCTGGACTTGTCCGACGATGAACTCCATTGCCAATCGCGTGACAGTGTACGCTCTCTGCCTTGGCCT
>JAWOGT010000349.1:0-4638 GCA_046496585.1 Halopseudomonas sp. | reverse complement strand
CAACTGCTCCTGCTGCGCCCAACCACTGTAAATATAGGTCATGGGCCGGGGGCCGGGCAGGTATTCTGTCGCGATTTCTCCGATATTGAACCCTGCGTCGCGCAGTAGTTGTGGGATGTCCCGATTCAAATGGCAGCCTCCAGCAAGCGGCTTCCATAGCGGCGTCAGGCGGTGCTGCCAACGGCGCACCGAGGCATCCGGCGCCAGCCCATGCTCGCAAAAGAGCAAACGTCCGCCCGGCTTGAGGACCCTGAGCATTTCCCGCAGGGCGGGCAGCGGATCGGTAATGGAGCACAGGGTGAAGGTCATGACGATGGTATCGAATCGGTGGTCAGCGGCATGGATACCCTGCACATCGACTGCGACCATCTCCACCGGAATAGCGCAGGCTGCTGCGCGGCGGGCGGCCAAGGTCTGCATCTGGGCAGCGGGGTCAACCCCGACGATGGAGGTGACCTGGTCAGGACGGTAGAACTGCAGATTCAGACCCGTGCCAATGCCGATCTCCAGCACCTCGCCCACCGCCTGCGGCACAATCCGCGAGCGCGCCTTCATTACGTCGCCCATTCCGCAAGCAATATCGATCATCCGCGGTAACACATAGCGCTCGTAAGGATTCATCAAACCTCCCGTTTCAGAACCCGGCTGCGGGCAAACTGGGGTGCCTCAGTCCTTAACCCAACTGAGGGTTTGCGGCTGCCCCTGATGCGCGTCGAACAGATGCCCGACGTCTGGCACAGCATAGCACCGGTCGCCACGATGCGGCTGCCAGCGGTTGAACTCCACATGACTGATACCTACCTCCCAGGGCTGTTCCGAGTTCCAGCCACAGGGCAATAGCTCAAGTCTCACTTCGGCACCGATCAGGCTGATCGACTCGATACGCAGCGGCAGGTGGGCATGCTCGGCTGGCTTGTCCTGCAGACGCACTTCATGCGGGCGCAAGTAAAGCTGCTCGGATTCATGCGTTATCGACTCAGGCATATCGACCCAGGCGTCGCCCTGGGCCAATCGTTGGCCCAGCACCGCACCATTGAAGACATTGACGTGCCCGAGGAAATCAAAGACGAAACGGCTCTCGGGCTGCGCGTACAGCGCCTGAGGTTCACCGACCTGTTCGATCTTGCCGGCGCTCATGACCACCACCCGATCGGACAGCTCCAGCGCTTCCTCCTGATCGTGGGTAACGAATACACTAGTGAAATGCAGCTCATCATGCAGCGCGCGCAACCAGCGACGCAGATCCTTACGTACCTTGGCGTCCAGCGCCCCAAAGGGTTCGTCCAGCAATAAGATTTGCGGCTTCATGGCCAGCGCACGGGCCAGGGCAATACGCTGCTTCTGGCCGCCAGACAGCTGAGAAGGAAAACGATCGGCCAAGTGGCTCAGCTGCACCATTTCGAGCAGCTCGCCAACCTGTTGGCGAATGGCCGCGGCACCGGGACGCTGCTTGCGCGGCAGCACCTCCAGACCGAAGGCGATGTTCTGCGCGACGGTCATATGCCGGAACAGCGCATAGTGCTGAAACACGAAGCCGACACGCCGTTCACGCACATGCAGCGGGGTGACATCCTTGCCATGGAACAGGATGCGGCCCTGTTCGGCAGTCTCCAGACCAGCAATGATTCGCAGCAGCGTGGTCTTGCCAGACCCGGAGGGCCCGAGCAGCCCGGTCAGTTGGCCGTCAGGAATCTCCAGCGAGATATCCTTGAGCGCCTGAAACTGGCCAAAATGCTTGTTGATACCGTCTATGGTAATACTCATCAGCGACTGTCCGATTGGTCAGATAGCGGGGCGCGCTGGCGGGACTGGCGCCACTCGACAAAGCTCTTTATCAGCAGGGTCAGCAAGGCAATCCCCGCGAGCAGCGAGGCGCTGGTAAAAGCCCCCACCGCGTTGTAATCCTGGTACAGCAGCTCCACATGCAGAGGCAGGGTGTTGGTTTCGCCACGGATATTGCCCGACACTACCGACACCGCACCGAACTCACCCACAGCCCGGGCATTGGTCAGCACCACACCGTACAGCAGGGCCCACTGAATGTTCGGTAGCGTGACCTTGCGGAACAGTTGCCAGCCGGAAGCCCCGAGCACGACGCCGGCCTCTTCTTCTTCACGGCCCTGCTGCTGCATCAGCGGGATCAACTCACGGGCAACAAAGGGGCAGGTCACAAATACCGTGACCATCAAAATACCGGGCCAGGCAAACATCAGTTGCACGTCCTTATCCAGCAACCAGCCACCCAGCCAACCGTTACTGCCATACAGAAGCAGGTAGAGCAACCCGGCGACCACCGGCGATACCGCAAAGGGAATGTCGATCAGCGTAATCAGCACCTTGCGGCCGGGAAACTCGAAGCGCGTCACCAGCCAGGCCAGAAATACCCCGAAGACCAGATTGATCGGTACCGTCAATGCCGCGACGAATAGCGTCAGGCCGATGGCATGCAAGGTATAGGTATCGGTCAGGTTGTCCCAAAAGGTCTGCGCGCCATCGGAAAAGGCCTGAACAAAGATCAGCACCAGCGGGATAACCAGCAGTAGTGTGGTGACTGTCAGCGCTAACGTGATCAACCCCCATTTGACCCAGGGCTGATCGCCGATACGCAGCGTTGATTTGGACCGACTCATAGGCACTTACCGTCCATGCAAGCGACGCAGATAGCGCGCTTGCCATAAATTGATCGCTAACAGCAGAATCAGCGAGGCCATCAGCACAACCGAGGCGATGGCGCTGGCCGCTGCGTAATCGAACTCCTGCAGCCGAATAAAGATCATCAGGCTGGTGATCTCGCTGACATAGGGCATGTTACCGGCGATAAAGATGACCGCCCCGAACTCACCCAGGCTGCGGGTAAAAGACAGCGCAATCCCGGTCATCAATGCGGGCCACAGCGAAGGGAACAGTATGCGTCTGAACACGGTCCAGTCGGAGGCGCCCATACTCACCGCTGCCTCTTCGTCTTCCGGCGCCAGGTCTTCCAATACCGGCTGCACCGTCCGCACCACAAAGGGCAAGCTGGTAAAGGACATGGCTACCACGATACCCAATGGGGTGAACGCCACCTGAATACCCAAGGCTGCGAGATAGTGGCCATACCAGCCGCCCTCGGAGAACAGCGCTGCCAGGGTGATACCCGCCACGGCAGTAGGCAACGCAAAGGGCAGATCCATCAAGGCGTCAACGATGCGCTTGCCCCAGAACTCATAGCGAACCAGGACCCAGGCAAGCAACAACCCCACCACACCGTTGAACAACGAGGCGATAGCAGCTGCCCAAAGAGTGACTTTATAGGAGGCGACAACACGCTCGTCGCTGACCACGGCCCAATATTCGGCCAGACTCATTCCTGACGTTTGTACGATCAAGCCAGTTATCGGCAACAGCAGTATCAGACTGATAAAGAGCAGGGAGACACCCAGACTCAAAGCAAAACCCGGCAACACACGCTTGCCGGGTTTGTTGTTAACCACCGGCGATAAGCCGGCCAAAGAGCTACTCATGGAAGGATTCAATTACCTGCGTTGAAGTTGATCGAGCTTACCACCACTGGCAAAGTGAACCTTCATCGCGTTCTGCCAATCGCCAGCAATATCTTCGATCGACAACAGCTCAACCTGTGGAAACTTGTCGGCAAACTCTTCGCTCACCTTCTCGTTCTGTACGCGGTAGAAGAAACCGGCGATCAGGCGCTGCGCTTCTTCACTGTACAAATACTCCAGATACGCTTTGGCAACAGCCTCAGTACCGTTGCGCTCAATATTGCGGTCTATCCAGGTCACCGGCATCTCGGCCAGGAAACTCACCTTGGGCACGACGACCTCATAACCGCCCTCAGGGTACTGTGCGACGATATTATTCACTTCCGACTCAAAGGTCAGCAGCACGTCGCCAATCTCACGCTCGACAAAAGTGGTTGTGGCGCCACGACCACCGGTGTCGAATACAGCGACGTTACCCAATACGGTCTTCAGGAACTCATCTATCTTGGCTTCATCATCGGCAAACGTCTTTTGTGCATAACCCAGCGCAGCAAGATAGGTGTACCGACCATTGCCTGAGGTTTTCGGGTTAGGCAGTACCGAGGTGACGCCCTCGCGAGCAAGGTCATCCCAGTTCTGAATGTTCTTCGGATTGCCCTTGCGTACCAGAAAGGCCATGGTTGAATAATACGGCGAGCTGGCATTGGGCAAACGCTGACGCCAATCTTTGGGGATCAGGTTGCCGCGCTCGTGGAGAATATCCACGTCAGTAACCTGGTTGTAAGTCACCACATCAGCACGCAAGCCCTGGATAATAGCTTGAGCCTGGCGGGAGGAACCACCGTGTGACTGCTTGATTTCAATCGTCTTGGCGCTTTCTTCCTGCCAGTGTTCGCTGAACAATTCATTATGAGATTCGCCGCTCCAAACTTGGTGAGGAGGTTGTGAGACCATTTCCTGGCACCGGTTGCGAGGTCGAGACAATTGAGGATCCCCGTGGCTCCGAGCGTGAACAGTTGGTTGTTCTCCAAATCAATGGTCGGCGTCGCGCGCGGACCGGTGCCGCCCATCGCTTCGGCGAACCGTGCCTTGTCTTCGTGCGCCCACAGCAACTCGCCGCTCGCAATGTCGTAACAAGTCACCCATTCGTGCTCCC
>JAWOGT010000343.1:0-12924 GCA_046496585.1 Halopseudomonas sp. | reverse complement strand
TGACCCCGTCCAATTGTGATGCCTTGCTGTTTGATGATGTGTTCTGGGTCAAGCAGGCGCAGCAGGATCACGATGTTTTTACCAGCCTGATGCGCGCCCGGGGTGTCGAGGTACTGGATGTCAACGAGCTGCTGGCTGAGACCCTGGACATTTCCGAGGCCCGTCAGTGGCTGCTGGATCTGCGCATCACCCGTAACGATATCGGTCTGGGCATGCTCTCGGATCTGCGCGAGTGGATGAATGAGTTGCCGGGTGCGACCTTGGCGCAGTATCTGATTGGCGGCCTTGAGGTGGGCGATCTGCCCTTTGATCCGGTGGGACTGTTTGGCAGTCATCTGGGGCGCTTCGGTTTTATCCTGCCGCCCTTGCCGAATATGTTGTTTACCCGTGACAACAGTGCCTGGATCTATGGTGGGGTCACGCTCAACCCTATGTACTGGCCAGCGCGCCGGCCGGAAACGCTGCTGATGGCTGGGGTATATCGCTTTCATCCGGCCTTCGCCGGCAAGGCCCCGGTGCTCTGGGGAGACCCGAGCCAGGACCACGGGCTGGCGACCCTGGAAGGCGGCGACATTATGCCGGTAGGGAACGCCACGGTACTGGTTGGCATGGGCGAGCGATCGTCGCCCCAGGCCATCGGCCAACTGGCTGACACCCTGTTCAAACAGGGTGTTGCCGAGCGGGTGATTGCCTGCCAGCTGCCCAAGTCCCGCGCCGCCATGCACCTGGATACGGTGTTCACCCTGTGCGGCGGTAATGTGGTTACCACCTTCAAGGAGGTCGCGGATGAGGTGATCTGCTACGACCTGCGCCCTGGCGAGGGTGGCAAGCATCTGAGTTTTCGTCTGGACCCGCGGCCGTTGTTCGAGGTGGTGGCCGAAGTGCTCGGCTATCCCTCGCTGGAGCTGGTGCCCACCGGCGGTGATAACCCGGCCGAGCGCGAGCGCGAGCAGTGGAATGATGGCAATAATGTGCTGGCGCTGAGCCCCGGCGTGGTCATCGGCTATGACCGCAACGATGACACCAATGCGGCGCTGCAGGCCGCCGGCATTGAGGTGCTGGCAATCCCCGGTGCGGAGCTGGGACGCGGTCGTGGCGGCGGGCATTGCATGAGCTGCCCGACCATCCGCGACGCGGTTTAACCTGACAGGAACACGACCATGGCTTTTAATCTGAAAAATCGGCATTTCATTACCCTGCGGGATTTTTCCCCGCAGGAAATCAGCTTTCTGCTCAAACTGTCTGCGGATCTGAAAACCGCCAAATATGCCGGTACCGAAGTGCCGCAATTGCGCGGCAAGGATATCGCTCTGATCTTCGAGAAGGATTCGACCCGAACCCGCGTCGGCTTTGAAGTAGCCGCCTACGATCAGGGCGCCAGGGTGACTTATCTCGGCCCCACCGGCACGCATATCGGCCACAAGGAATCGGTCAAGGACACGGCCCGGGTTCTGGGCCGAATCTATGACGCCATCGAATACCGTGGCTTTGGCCAGAGCATTGTTGAAGAGCTGGCTGAATACGCTGGTGTGCCGGTGTACAACGGCCTGACCAACGAATTTCACCCGACGCAGATACTGGCCGACTTTCTGACCATGCAGGAGCATGTGGAAAAGCCGCTGCACGAGGTGGCTTTCGTATTTATCGGCGATGCGGCCAACAATATGGGTGATAGCTTGCTGATTGGCGGCGCGAAAATGGGTATGGATGTGCGTCTGTGCGCTCCCCAGTCCTGCTGGCCAACCCAGGCTATTCAGGATGAAGCGCAGCTGATTGCGGCCGACACCGGGGCCAGGATCAGCATCACCGAGGATATTGACGCTGCTGTAGCGGGCGTAGACTTTGTCTACACGGATGTATGGGTATCCATGGGTGAGCCGGAAGAAAAGTGGGCGGAACGCATCAAGTTATTGCTGCCCTATCAAGTCAACAGCGCGCTGATGGAAAAGTCGGGCAATTCCCGCGTGCGGTTCATGCATTGTTTGCCGGCTTTTCACAATACTGAGACCGCTATGGGCAAGGACATACAGGCAAGATTCGGTATTGACGCCATGGAAGTCACCGACGCGGTATTCGAAAGCCCGGCCTCGATCGTCTTCGATCAGGCGGAAAATCGTCTGCACACCATCAAGGCCGTACTGGTCGCGACGTTGGGAGCCTGAGGTGCTGATTGTGGCAGCGCTGGGCGGCAACGCCCTGTTAAAACGCGGTGAGCCCCTGACCGCAGAGGCGCAACGCAGGAACGTGGTCGTTGCGGCGCAGTCACTGGCGGCGCTGGTCCAGGCCGGGCACAGGCTGGTGGTGACCCACGGTAATGGCCCCCAGGTTGGACTGCTGGCCCTGCAGGGCGCCGCCTACAAACCGGATGAGGCTTACCCGCTGGATGTGCTGGGCGCGCAGACCGAGGGCATGATCGGCTACATCATCGAACAGGAGCTGGAGAATGCGCTGCAGCATGATCGGCCGGTCGCGACCCTGCTGACCCAGGTGCTGGTGGATCGCGCCGACCCGGCTTTTTTGCATCCCAGCAAGTTTGTCGGGCCGGTCTACAGCAAAGCCGAGGCCGAGTCCCGCGCCGCTGCCGCGGGCTGGCAGATTGCCGCCGACGGCGAGCACTGGCGGCGGGTGGTGGCCTCGCCGAAACCAATGGAAATCCCGGATTTGCGTGTGCTCAGATTATTGCTCGAGCAGGGGGTGGTGGTGATTTGTGCCGGGGGTGGCGGCATACCGGTGCTGCGCCTGGATAACGGTAGCCTGATTGGCGTCGAGGCGGTGATCGACAAGGATGCCTCGAGTGCGCTGCTGGCCGCTCAGCTCGGGGCCGATGCGCTGTTGATGCTGACCGATGTGGATGCAGTGTATAGCGGTTTTGGTACCGCTCAGGCGCGCGCCTTGCCCCGGCTCAGTGTGGCTCAGGCGCGCGCGCTAACCATGCCTGCCGGGTCAATGGGGCCCAAGGTGCAGGCGGCCTGCGACTTTGCCGAGTCCGGTGGCCTTAGCGGTATAGGTCGGTTGCAGGACGCGCTGGC
This sequence comes from Halopseudomonas sp., assembly GCA_046496585.1. Classification (GTDB taxonomy): domain Bacteria; phylum Pseudomonadota; class Gammaproteobacteria; order Pseudomonadales; family Pseudomonadaceae; genus Halopseudomonas. Next base: position 9,895 of record JAWOGT010000343.1, on the reverse strand, counting down.
GATACTTGAAGGTCGCGCAGGTACCTGCATTAGCCTGGCTGATTCGCGGTAACAGTAGTCCCTTTTTCCGGAGTAACGCATGGCCGAGCACAAGACCATCCAGAGCCCATGGCATCAGCAAAGCGCAGAGCAGGTGCGCGCGGCACTGGAGGTTCCCGAGGCGGGACTGGATGCGCATCAGGCCAAACAGCGGCTTGCGCAATACGGCCCCAACCTGCTGGCTGGCGCCAAGCCCAGGCCCATGTGGCTGCGGCTGGCCGCGCAATTCAACAATGCCCTGATCTACGTGCTGATGGCTGCGGTAGGGGTGACCGCCTTATTGGGTCACTGGCTGGATACCGGGGTTATCTTCGCGGTGATATTGCTGCAGGGAATTATTGGTTTTATCCAGGAGGGGCGGGCCGAGCATGCATTGGCCGCCATACGGCATATGTTGGCGCCCCGGGGGCTAGTGCTGCGCGGCGGCGAGCGCGTGCATATTGACGCCAGTGAGCTGGTGCCCGGCGATATATTACTGTTAGAGCCGGGCGACCGGGTTGCGGCGGATATACGCCTGGATCAGCTGCACGGGCTGAAAATCGATGAATCGATGTTGACCGGTGAGTCGGTGCCGGTGGACAAGTCGCTGGAGTCGCAGGCCGCAGACGCCGCTCTTGGCGACCGTTTATGTATGGCCTACTCGGGCACGCTGGTCAGCGCCGGTACCGCGCGCGGCGTGGTGGTGGCCACCGGCGAGCAGAGCGAAATAGGCCGTATTTCTGGCTTGCTGGATACGGTCACGGTATTGCAGACGCCACTCACCCTGCAGATGAATCGCTTTGCCCGCTACCTGTCACTGGTCATCGTGTTGGCCGGTGCCCTGGTCTTTCTGGCTGGCTGGCAGTTCAGTGACCGGCCGCTGACCGAGTTGTTCATGGCCGTGGTGGCGCTGACCGTATCGGCGATCCCGGAAGGATTGCCCGCCATTCTGACCATTACCCTGGCGATCGGCGTACAGCGTATGGCGAATCGCAAGGCGGTGGTCAGGCGCATGCCGGTGATTGAGACCCTGGGTGCCGTGTCGGTCATCTGTTCGGACAAGACTGGCACCCTGACGCGCAATGAGATGATGGTCGCAGCAGTGGTGCTGGACGACCGGATCTATCCGGTCAGTGGTGACGGCTACGACGCCGAGGGCCAGATCGGTGATTCAACGGCCGAGCCGCCGGCGCCATTGTTGGCCGCGTTGGCGCAGGTGGCGTTGCTCTGCAACGATTCGCGGCTGGATACCAGCGCTGACCAGATCAATGTGGTCGGCGATCCCATGGAAGGTGCCCTGCTGGTACTGGCCGCCAAGGCCGGGCTGGATACGCGCAGCTACCTGGCCGAGTGGCCGCGCCAGGATGAGCTGCCCTTCGATTCCTCCCTGCGCTTTATGGCGACGCTCAACCATGATCATCATGGCCAGCAACGCATACTGCTCAAGGGGGCGCCGGAACAGGTCATGGATCTGTGCGGCTCGGTGCTGGACAGTCAGAATGCCGCAGTAGCGCTGGATACCCAGCGCTGGCAGGCGCACATCGACGAATTGGCGGGGCAGGGCCTGCGGGTGCTGGCGCTGGCCAGTGGACCAGCGCCAGCCGGCAGCACTGGCCTGAATGCCGATCAACTGCAGGGCAACCTGCAATTGATCGGCGTGGTTGGCTTGCTTGATCCGCCGCGCCAGGAGGCCATCGAAGCCATCGCCGACTGTCATCAGGCGGGTATTCAGGTCAAGATGATTACCGGCGATCATGCCCTCACCGCCCGGGCGATTGCCGAGCGTCTGGGGCTGCGCAATGCTACCGAGGTGGCTACCGGCCAGGATCTTGACACGCTGGACGATGCTGGTCTGCTGGAGCTGGCGCAACGTGTGGATATCTTTGCGCGTACCAGCCCCGAGCACAAGCTGCGCCTCGTCAAGGCCCTGCAATCAGCCCATGGGGTGGTTGCCATGACCGGTGACGGGGTCAACGATGCACCCGCGCTCAAGCGCGCCGATGTGGGCATTGCCATGGGCCTGAAGGGCTCTGCAGCGGCGCGCGAGGCATCGGATATCGTGCTGCTGGACGACAACTTTGCCACCCTGGCGGCGGCTGTATCTGCCGGTCGCACGGTATATACCAACCTGAAGAAGGCCATCAGCTTTCTGCTGCCGGTCAACGGCGGCGAAGCGGCGAGCCTGGTGGTTGCCTTGCTGCTCGGGCTGGCCTTGCCGATTACCGCCCTGCAGATTCTCTGGGTCAATCTGGTCAGTTCCGTGGTGCTGGCCATGGGGCTGGCCTTTGAGCCGGCTGAAGCGGATGTCATGCGCAAACCCCCGCGGCGTGCCGGTGAAGGCCTGCTCGATGCCTTTCTGATCTGGCGTATTGTGCTGGTCTCGTTGCTGTTTCTGGGCGGCATCTTTGCCAGCTTTGAGTGGGCCCTGCAGGCCGGTCTGGGGGTGGACGCCGCGCGTACCCTGGCGGTCAATACCCTGGTGGCCATGGAAATGTTCTATCTGTTCGCCGTGCGCTACCTGGATAGCGCGTCCCTGACCCTGAAGGGGGTGCTGGGCACGCCGGCGATCTGGGTGGTCATCGGCCTGATCCTGCTGCTGCAATGGGTGTTTACCTATACGCCGGTGATGCAGTCGCTGTTTTCCACGGTCGCGCTGGATCCAAGTGCCTTGCTGCTGGCTCCGGCGGCGGGCGTCGTGGTGCTGCTGGTGCTGGAACTGGAGAAGCGTATCAGGCGGCCCCAATCAGGGGCCTGACCGCGAGGTAGCAGCGGCCGTCGAGATCAAGCCGCTGCGCAACAGCATGGCCAGCTGTGGATCCCGCCGCGCAGCTGCTGCGCTCGCGGCATCCCCTGCGCTCTAGCGCAGTACTGCCGGATCGCCACAGCCGCTGGCGGCGGCCCACTCCACCTCGTTGAGCCATTGCTGTGGATCGCTGGCGGTGACCTCGGCCACAGCCAGAAGGACATGGGCCCAGGTGCAGCGGTTGGCGAACAGCATGCCGGCCTCATCCAGCGTGCCGCCCTGATTCACATAGCCGAGTACCCGGCTGTGCCGCGGATCCGGCAGCAGCCTGCTCAGGTGTCCGCGGAACACTTCCGGGCGCATGTGCGTGAGCATGACCCGGCGGCTGAAGCGCTCCGGGAACAGAGCCAGACATTGCGCGTCGCTGGCGCAGACTGCTGCTTCCAGTGCGTCCCTGGGCTGGCCGAAGCGTCCGGGTTCCTGCAGGTAGACCAGCCGCCAGCTTTGCCCGTGCTCGCTCAGCCGCTGGCTGGCGCGCAGCATCGCGCTGAGCTGGTAGGCGCCGCTGGCGACCAACAGCACCGGTTCACCCAGGCCGGCATGCTCCCCAACCAGCAACGCGCCCTGTTCGGCAAGTTGCCTGGACTGGTCCGGGTCAAAACGGCTCGCCGTGTCACGCTTGGGTATGACCATGCAGCTGATCTGCCCGCGGGCAGCGAAGACGCCTGGCAGCAGGGCCAGCGTGCTGTTGTAGTCGCCCGGGAACAGGACGCGCATGACATCGTGCATCTCGCCCAGCAAGGCTTCGCAGAAAGTGGTGTCCTGGTGGGATTGCTCGTTCTTGCCGTTCTCCCAGGTGTGCGAGGTGGCGATCACCGGAAACCCCAGCCATTGGGCGGGCCTGCCGACCGCCTTCTGATGCCGGGCAAAGATCAGCTCCTGGCGAATCGCACCGAGCATTTTGACGCAGAAGGCTTCGTAACTGGCCACCAGATTGAGTCCGGCCTTGTTGGCCAGGCAGGCCGACACTACTGCCTCCTCGTTGAGGACGGTAATGATCTGGCCATCAATGGCCTCCAGCTCGCTTTCCGGATCGGTGACCCGGTGTTTCAGCGCCTTGAGTACACCGCTGAGCCGGTTGCTGGCCAGCTCGTCAGGGTTGCCGACCCGGGCCCGCAGGTCGGGATTGGCCTGGGCCAGCTCCACGAAGAAGCGGTCGACGGCGAGCATCGGTGACAGGCTGTCACTCGACCAGACGATGCTCGGCATCTTGGGCATGTGCGGTTTGCGTGTGGCCAAGGGATGGTCGCGTTCCAGCACGCGGCCCTGCGCCGCGTGCCTACACAGTTGCTGGCGGGCCCGCTCGAGGTCGTCCGCGCTGACCCAGAGCTTGCCCGTATGCTGATTGAACAGCTCGCGGGCCTGTTCATCGTGGCGCGGGTTGGCGGGCAGCGGCAGGTTGTGCGCGGCATTTTCCCCGGCCCCATAAAAACCGAAGCCTTTGGTGGTTTCGGCGATCGCGTAGGGAATCGGCAGGGGATAGCTGAGCACCCCGTCACGGTATTCACGCACGCGCCGCGCCAGGCGCTGCTCCATTTCGAACAGGGTGCAGACGAAGGCCGCCGGGTCGCGGCCATCAAAGCGTATCGGATCAAAACCACAGCCCTTGAGATGCTCGACAAAACCATCGAGCCCACGGCGGGTACCCAGCTCCGTGCGCTGCTCGATACGCCGGCCGTTGGCAATCATCACCGGCAGCGCGGTACCGCAATCCTCGGCCCGCCACCAGCGCGGAATCCAGTCGCTACCCCGTTGTTCTTCCGCCGCGCCATCGGAAAGAAAGGCGACCAGGGTTTCCCCGGGTAGCGGCATGTGCGCATATTGCAGTTCGGCGAAGCCCAGGTAACCGCCTTCGATAATACCGCCAGCAGTGTACGGATTGACATGACTGCCCAGTGGAGCGGCGGGTCTGCCGTCGGATGACTGGGCATAGCCATAGAAGTCGCGCAGCAGCTGGTTGAGCCCCTGCTCGCCGCTATAACGTTCGGCTTGCTCGGGATGCAGGTTGCCGGTCAGTACGTTGAGGGCGTCGATGGCGGCCACGCAATGGCCCTGGCCCATGAGCCAGCTGCGGGTGTGGCCGGTCAGGCTGTTGAGTGCCAGGTAGGCGGCATAGCCGGGCACCATATTCAGCGCGCCACCGGTATGGCCTTCGGGTCGGGATTTGAAATCTTCCGCCGCCAGGGGCCTGCCGTCGGGATGATGGCGCTTGGCGTAGGTCATGTGCACCACCAGCGACAGCCCGGCGCTGGTCAGGTGGTCGAGGGCGATCAGTATCTGGTAGACGCTCTCGATATCGGGATGCTGACCGCTCTGCTGCAGCTGGTGAGCCAGCCGGTAGACCGCCGCCTGCGTGGCTGCGCTGTGTTCGATGACGCCGTGACCGGCCCGCCAGTGGGCAAAGGTGGGGCAGTCTGCGGCATGCTGATCAAGGGTTTCTTGTGCGGGTAACAGCTGACTCACGGTAGGGCTCCCGGTCGGTGGTACAGGACAGTGCTTGCAAGCAGTATAGGCAAGCAGTCTGGCGCCGCTGTGACCTGGATCAATAGCGCGGGGGGTGAGGTGCCTGTCGAGAGAGTTTCGCTGATGGCCTGCGGCTGTTGGACTGCTATAGTCTCGAGGCTTTAGCTGTTTACCCAAAATAATCATAACGAGGTGTGCTCATGCAGCGTTGGATCTTTGTCTTTATCGCGGGTTTCCTGGCGGTATTCTGTTTTCATCAGGTGGCCCTGGGGCTGTTGCACGCCGCCGGGGTTGTGCCTTTCGCGCCCTTCAGTCTGGCCCCGACCAAGCCCTTGGGCGTGCCCTCGGTGATGTCTGCGGCGTTTTTCGGCGGTGTCTGGGCGTTGCTCATGATCGCGCTGCTGGATCGCCTCGGGGCAGGCATGATCTGGCTCAAGGCGGCGCTGTTTGGCGGCATAGTGCTGACGCTGGTCGCGTTGCTGGTGGTGTTCCCGCTCAAGGGTATGGGCTTTGATATGGCGCAGCTGCCGCTGCGCTTTGCTATCGGCTTTATCCTCAATGCGCTCTGGGGTATCGGTACTATCGTGTTTATCCGCGTGTTGCCGCGCTAGACGGCCTGCAGAGCAGGCCTTCCCGGGCCTGCTCTGTAACTGCCGGAGTACTGCACCTTGAGCACTAAATCCGTTACAATGGCGGCTTTTTCCTGACGGGAATTGTCACCATGGAAATCAATCCGATTCTGAATACCATCAAAGACCTGCGTGGCCGCTCCGAGACCATTCGGGGGTATCTTTGACTACGATCACAAACATGATCGTCTGACTGAAGTTGAGCGCGAGCTCGAAGACCCCGGCGTATGGAACGATCCCGAGCGTGCACAGGCGCTGGGCAAGGAGCGTGCGCAACTGACGCTGATCGTCGAAACCCTGGATGAAATGAGCTCGGGTCTGGCCGATGCCGCCGAGCTGCTGGAGATGGCTGCCGAAGAGGAAGATGAATCCGCCGTGGCGGACATCGTCACCGAGCTCGCCCGCCTGCAAGCCAGCCTGGAAAAGCTCGAGTTCCGGCGCATGTTCAGTGGTGAGATGGATAGCAATAATTGCTACCTGGATATCCAGGCCGGCTCCGGCGGCACCGAGGCCCAGGACTGGGCCAATATGCTGCTGCGCATGTACCTGCGTTGGTGTGATCAGCGAGGCTTCGAAACCGAGATCGTCGAATTGTCTGCCGGGGAAGTGGCGGGTATCAAGAGCGCGACTGTCTATATCAAGGGCGAATATGCCTTTGGCTGGCTGCGCACGGAAATCGGCGTGCACCGGCTGGTGCGCAAGAGCCCCTATGATTCGGGCAATCGCCGGCATACGTCCTTCTCTGCCGTGTTCATTTCGCCGGAGATTGACGACGATATTGAAATCGATATCAATCCGTCCGATCTGCGCGTGGATACCTATCGCTCCCAGGGTGCCGGTGGTCAGCACGTCAACACCACCGACTCGGCCGTGCGTATTACCCACGTCCCGACCAATACCGTGGTCAGCTGTCAGAGCCAGCGTTCCCAGCATGGTAACCGCGATACCGCGATGAAAATGCTGCGCGCCAAGCTCTACGAGCAGGAAGTGATGAAGCGCAATGCGGCAGCGCAGGCGTTGGAAGATACCAAGTCGGATATTGGCTGGGGCCATCAGATCCGCTCCTATGTACTGGACCAGTCGCGCATCAAGGACCTGCGGACCAATATTGAGAACAGCAACTGCAATGCGGTGCTGGATGGCGATCTGGATGAGTTTATTGAAGCGAGCCTGAAACAGGGCCTCTAAGCCCCGTTTCAGCGGCCGATAGTCTGTATTGCTTCAACCCCCTTTGACTTGAATTGAATTGAACTGCAACCTCCTGGAAGTCCCGATATGACCGATCAGCAGAATGACCAGCAAGCCCACCCCGAGGAAGAAAACCGCCTGATTTCCCTGCGCAAGGAAAAACTAGCGGCCGAGCGTGCCAAGGGCAATGCCTTCCCCAATCGCTTCCGTCGCGACAGTTATGCTGGTGATCTGCAGAAGACCTATGTCGAGAAGACCAAGGAAGAGCTGGCCGCGGCGCAGATTCCGGTCAAGGTCGCCGGGCGCATCATGCTCAACCGCGGCGCCTTTATGGTGATCCAGGATATGAGCGGGCGGATTCAGGTCTATGTGGATCGCAAGGGGTTGCCGGCTGAGACGCTGGAGGCGATCAAGCACTGGGACATGGGCGATATCATTGCCGCCGAAGGCATTATGGCGCGCTCGGGCAAGGGCGATCTGTATGTCAGCATGACCGCGGTCCAGCTGCTGACCAAGTCCCTGCGGCCATTGCCGGACAAGCACCATGGCCTGACCGATACCGAGCAGCGCTACCGTCAGCGTTATGTCGATCTGATCGTCAACGACGATACGCGCAACACCTTTCTGGTGCGTTCGCGGGTCATTGCGCATATCCGCACCTTTCTCGCCGAGCGTAACTTTCTTGAAGTAGAAACGCCAATGCTGCAGACCATCCCCGGTGGCGCTGCGGCCAAGCCGTTCGAGACGCATCACAATGCGCTGGATCTGCCGATGTTTCTGCGTATCGCGCCGGAGTTGTACCTGAAGCGGCTGGTTGTTGGTGGTTTCGAGCGCGTGTTCGAGATCAACCGCAATTTCCGCAACGAAGGCGTCTCGACCCGGCATAACCCCGAGTTCACCATGCTTGAGTTCTACCAGGCCTACGCAGACTACGAAGACAACATGGATCTGACCGAGGAGTTGTTCCGCGAGCTGGCCATGGATGTGCTGGGCAGCACCGATGTGCCCTATCAGGGCAAGGTGTTCCACTTCGGCGAGCCCTTCGCGCGGTTGTCGGTGTTTGATTCCATCCTCAAGTACTGCCCCGAGATCAGTGCAGCTGACCTGCAGGATCTGGACGCGGCCCGCGCCATCGCGAAAAAGGCCGGTGCGGCGGTGCAGGGTTTCGAGGGGCTGGGCAAGCTGCAGGTGATGATCTTCGAGGAACTGGTCGAGCATCTGCTGGAGCAGCCGACCTTCATCACCCGTTATCCGTTCGAGGTCTCGCCGCTGGCGCGTCGTAGCGATGATGATCCGAGTGTGACCGATCGCTTTGAGCTGTTTATTGGCGGTCGCGAGATTGCCAATGCCTATTCGGAGCTGAACGATGCCGAGGACCAGGCCGAGCGCTTTCACGCCCAGGTGGCGGACAAGGACGCCGGCGACGACGAGGCCATGCACTATGACGCGGATTTCGTCCGTGCGCTGGAATATGGCATGCCGCCGACGGCGGGTGAGGGTATTGGCATCGATCGTCTGGTTATGTTGTTGACTGATGCGCCGTCGATTCGGGATGTGATCTTGTTTCCACATATGCGGCCTGAGGTTTAAGCAGGGTCGTTTTTTTTAGCGTGGCTAGTGCAGGGAAACCTGATCATATTGTTTTGGTGTGAGTGCGAGGTTGGCCAGCCCCTGTGACGGACACGCTACAAGCCGTCCATGGGGCTCGGCGATGGCCATCCCTGGCCATCGACGGTCCGACACAGGGGCTGGCCAACCTCGCCTTTCGAGTAGGGAGTTTGATCAGGTTTCCGGCAAGTTAAGAGTGAAGGGTTAAGAGTTCAAAGTCAGGAGCCTGACTTGGGGTTGAACTTCTAGCAGGAGCGCTCCTCTCTCTACTGCGGCGCCGGGCGACCCCCATGCTGGACCGTCGATGGCCAGGGACGGGCAGCGACGAGCCTACAGGGATGTACTTGTGGCGTGTCCAGCATGGGGCTCGCCCGGCAGAGCGTTGCACAAAGCCGAAGATGACCATTATGTCGAACCACGGATTCCACGTTACCTCCACATCAGGAAAAATATGACGGTAAAACAGAGCGAACAATACCAACTGGTGATCCGCAGCCTGTCTGACCGCATTGTCGAGGCACAGGCGCCAATCCGGATTCTGGATGCGATCAAATGGGACGACAGCCTGCGTGAAGAATTCTTCCGCAAGCACTGCAAGAGCCTGCCGGATGTGGGGCCGGACTATTATGCCAAGCGGCCGCTGGGCTTTGATCCCGCCGAGCGCCGTCAGGTGCTGCAGGAGATCGAGCGTGATATCACCCGGCAGCTGGGCACCTTCAACCCGGTTGGCCAGATCATGCGGCGCATGTGCAAGGAATACCGCATGGTTATTCGCATGCTCGAAGCGCGCGGTACGCCGGATCTGGGCTTTATCTCCCAGGAGCTCTACGGCTCGGCCTCCGACGCCTTCCATGCCGGCGACCCGACGTTGACCGACTTGAGCATCATGCTCAGTGAGTCGCTGACCAATATCGGCTCGGACCTGGGCCGTGAACCCAAGATCATTGCGGCGCCGGAAGCCGTCGCGATACTCCAGGAGCGCATGAATCAGGCTTTTCCGGACGATCAGGCGGTGCGCGTATTCGAATCCGACGGTATCGTCGCGGATGCGGCGGCGGGCGCTGATTATATCAAGATCCGTAGCGATGCCATGTTCAACGAGCGTGATCTGAAAATTCTCGCCGTGCATGAAGGTATGGTGCATGTGGCGACCAGCTTGAACGGTCAGCACCAGCCCATTTGTACC
>JAWOGT010000288.1:0-9023 GCA_046496585.1 Halopseudomonas sp. | reverse complement strand
GGCGGCGGGTTGAACCACACGTCTTTCTCGGCATGCCGCTGCACCAGTGCGCGGGCGTTGCCCGGATTGGTCTCCAGGTGCAACACGCGATTGGCGTGTGCATAGAGCACCGGATCACTCTTGACCTTCTCGTAGGATGGCAAACGGATCACCGTCTTGTCGCGCTCCAGGCGCGGATGCGGCAGCAGTTGCACCACCTGCACGCCCTCCTCCAGGCCTTCGTCGGTCGGCACTTTGGCCTGTTCAACCGCGCAGGCGCTGGTATCCTGGGTATTCACATAGGGGTTGATGATCTTGTCGACCTTGCCTGGCCGGTCAATGCGCGTTGAATCCAGTTCAAACCAGCCCTGCGGCGTATCCCGGCGCAAAAAGGCGGTGCCGCGAATATCGGTGATGGACTGAATTTCTTCGCCGCGGCTCAGCCGCTGGGCAATCTCGACCACCGCCCGCTCGGCGTTGCCATAAAGCAGAATATCGGCCTTGGCATCCAGCAGCAGCGAGTGGCGCACCTTGTCCTGCCAGTAGTCATAGTGGGCGATGCGGCGCAGCGATGCCTCGATACCACCGAGCACTACAGGCACATCCTTGAAGGCCTCACGGCAGCGCTGGCTGTAGACCAGGCTGGCCCGATCCGGACGGCTACCGGCTTTGCCACCTGCGGTGTAGGCATCATCGGAGCGAATCTTGCGATCAGCCGTATAGCGGTTGATCATCGAGTCCATATTGCCCGCAGCCACACCAAAGAACAGGTTGGGCTTGCCCAACTGCATGAAGGCATCTTTGTTCTGCCAATCCGGCTGGCTGATAATGCCAACGCGGAAGCCCTGGGCTTCCAGCAGGCGACCAATGATCGCCATCCCGAATGAAGGATGATCGACATAGGCATCACCAGTGACGATGATGATGTCACAGCTGTCCCAACCAAGCAGGTCCATCTCGTCCCGGCTCATGGGCAAAAAAGGCGCCGGGCCAAAACACTCGGCCCAGTACTTGGGATAATCAAACAGCGGCTTCGCGGCCGGCATGCTGATGGACATGCTTACTCCATATCACCGTACCCGGAGTAAGAACCGGGTGCGAGATTTTCAAAACGGGTGAATTTACCGAGAAAGGCCAATCGAATACTGCCGATAGGTCCGTTCCGCTGCTTGCCGATGATGATCTCGGCGATACCCTGATCCTGGGTATCCGGATGATAAACTTCATCGCGATAGACGAACATGATCACGTCCGCGTCCTGCTCGATCGCCCCGGACTCACGCAAGTCGGAGTTGATCGGGCGCTTGTTCGGACGCTGCTCCAGCGAGCGGTTCAGCTGCGACAGCGCGACAACCGGAGCGTTGAATTCTTTGGCCAGTGCTTTGAGCGAACGGGAAATCTCCGAGATTTCATTGGTACGGTTTTCAGAGGTTCCGCCAATCTGCATTAGCTGCAGATAGTCGATCATGATCATGCCGATTTCGCCATGCTCGCGTACCACCCGGCGCGCACGGGCGCGCATCTCCATCGGCGACAGGCCTGCGGTGTCATCGATGAACAATTTGCGATCATTGAGCAGATTGACCGCCGAAGTCAGCCGCGGCCAATCATCGTCCTCCAGCCGCCCGGCCCTGACCTTGCTCTGATCGATACGCCCGAGCGAAGACAGCATACGCATGACCAGCGAATCACCTGGCATCTCCAGCGAGAACACCAGCACCGCCTTGTCATAGCGCATGACTACGTTCTCGACCAGGTTCATCGCGAAGGTGGTCTTGCCCATCGAAGGACGCCCGGCGATGATCACCAGGTCCGAGGGCTGCAAGCCGGAGGTCATTTCATCCAGATCGGCGAAACCGGTCGACAGGCCGGTAATCGCGCCATCACTGTTAAACAGCGTGTCGATACGATCAATCGCCTTGGCCAGCAAGGTATTGACCGATTCCGGACCACCGGTCTTCGGCCGACTTTCGGCGATGGCAAAGATCTGTCGTTCGGCGTCGTCAAGAATCTGATTGGCCTGCTTGCCCTTGGTATTGAAGGCGCTATCGGCAATATCCGAACTGGTACTGATCAATTTGCGTAGGGTCGAGCGCTCGCGAATGATGTGCGTGTAGGCGCTGATATTGGCCACTGACGGCGTGTTCTTGGCCAATTGACCCAGGTAAGCCAGGCCACCGACCTGGTCAATCAAACCATCGCGATCCAGTTCTTCGGCCAGGGTGACCACGTCGAACGGTTGATTGCGCGAGGCCAGGCTGGCCAAAGCACGAAAAATAAGCCGGTGATCATGACGGTAAAAATCCGGCTCACTGAGCAATTCGACGACCCTTTCCCAGGTCGTGTTCTCCAGCATGACGCCGCCCAGCACCGCTTGCTCGGCTTCAATCGAGTGCGGCGGAATCTTCAGTGCCGAGGTTTGCAGGTCAAGTTCCGCAGTATCGGTGTAATTCGACTCGTTCATCGGTACAGGCCCAAGACAACAACCGGGAGACAAAAATAACAACACGGCGCCTGTCCAAGACAGGCACCGTGTTGACTAGTCTAACTGGAAAGCCCGACTAACTCATCCACCGACTACCCTGGGTAATCGACGACCAGCCTGTCGGGCCTGTGCAGCGGGGTTAACCGGCTACAACGACCAGCTTGACGGTAGCTTCTACATCTGTGTGCAGGTGCACTGCGACGTCAAACTCACCGACGTTGCGCAGCGGGCCCTCAGGCAGACGTACTTCGCTTTTCTCGAGATTGACGCCAGCAGCAGTCACGGCATCAGCGATGTCGCGGGTACCGATGGAACCGAACAGCTTGCCTTCTTCACCAGCTATCGCGGAGACGGTTACCGTCATACCTTCGAGCTTGGTTGCACGGGCTTGGGCTTCAACTTTCTTCTCGTCAGCGATCCGCTCTAGTTCAGCGCGGCGAGCTTCAAAGGCTTCCAGGTTGGCAGCCGTAGCCGGAGTGGCTTTGCCAAAAGGCAGGAGAAAATTACGTGCGTAACCGGCGCTGACGACAACCTTGTCGCCAAGGCTACCCAGATTCGCGATCTTTTCGAGCAGGATAACATCCATTGCGATGACCTCTAAAATTCAAACTTGGCCGTTCGAATCGTCATCGTCGCGCGGCCCTTGGGCCGGTGCAATACGAGCACGAAAATCGAACAGGCTATCTATAAATGCCAAAAACATAATCAGGGGGTACACAATCTGGGCAGCAAACACAAACACCACATAGAGTACCACCAACCACACCGAACCCAGCTGCTTGATCCCGGCCAACCCGTGCAACAGGGCCAACCCGGCGATCAGTAGCGGCAAGCTCGCCACCGGTGCCAGCATTGCCATCTGCCCGAACTGCGGACTGAACAGCGTCAGCACCAGCAACGCGCTGGCGACCAGCGGCGACAAACGCAGCCGATGAAACTCGCTACGAAAGCCACCGGGGTTGAACAGGCCCGCCTGCCAGGAGCGACCAATCATCAGACTGACCAACGCCATCAGTGCGTGCACTGCGCCCATCAATCCGGCCAGGACCGGCACCAACAGCGCCTCGAGACGTGCCATACCGGCCTCGTCGACGGAGCTGCCCATGTCGGCCATCAGCTGTGGCAAGCGCTCCTGGATCTGCACTGCCAGCGCCTGTAAGGGCTCGCCCAGTACGCTCAAGAGCACCAGCGCATAGGCTAAACCCAGCGGCGCAACAACCAGCAAGACGGTGGACCACTGCTGCTTTTCACGCAGTAGCACCGCCATGCCGGCAGCGCCAAGAATCACCAGCAAGGGCGTCAAATCACCCATCAAGGCCCAGGCCAGAGCCGGCAGAGCGCCCCAGATGAGGACCGGGAGCGCCTCGTTCAGGCCACGGCGCAAGATGATCAGTGCCAGCGCCGCAGCACTGACCCAGAACAACAAGGGTATGGCCGCTGCAATAGCCACTACCAGAGTGGCTTGCTTGCGACCGCGCATGATGTATTCCGCTAACCCACGCATGCTGGTTCGGTATCCCTGATTACGTCATTACCTGTCTATCAGCGACCGTGACTGTCGGTGAAAGGCAGCAGAGCCAGATAGCGGGCACGCTTGATGGCGACGCCCAGCTGACGCTGGTAACGAGCTTTGGTACCGGTGATACGGCTAGGAACGATCTTGCCGGTTTCGGTGACATAAGCTTTCAGGGTGGTCAGATCTTTGTAATCGATCTCTTTAACGCCTTCAGCGGTGAAACGGCAAAACTTTCTGCGGCGGAAAAAACGTGCCATGGCAGCGTCTCCTTAAGAACTGGAAAGTGGGACCGGGATGACTTATTCGTCGTCGCCGTCATTGTCGTCAGCGTTGTCGCTGTCGTTGTCCGAATCGGTGTCGTCGCCTTCGGTGCGCTCACGACGCTCACGACGCTCGCCACGACCGGTGTCTTCAGGCTTGAGCATGTCGGACTGGTCAGTGATGGCTTCGTCACGACGGATGACCATGTTACGAATCACGGCGTCGTTATAACGGAAGTTATCAGTCAGCTCTTCCAGTGCCTTGGCGCTGCACTCGACGTTGATCATGATGTAGTGGGCTTTGTGAATCTTGTCGATCGGGTAAGCCAGTTGACGACGGCCCCAATCTTCCAGGCGGTGAATCTTGCCGCCGTCTTCTTCGATAAGCTTGGTGTAGCGCTCAATCATGCCGCCGACCTGCTCACTCTGATCCGGGTGAACCAAAAAAACGATTTCGTAATGACGCATAAGTGCTCCTTACGGGTTTTAGCCAGCCACCCAACATGGTCTGGCAAGGAGTAGAACTCTAGTTTGGGGGGCACATTCTAGGGGAGTGACTGGGAAGAGGCAAGCTTTAAGCCACAAGCTGCAAGCTGCAAGCTGCAAGAATAAGGCGATCTTGAAGAGCACTACGTCCCTGCTCGATAAATACCGGTCAAAATGGATTCCCGCTTTCGCGGGAATGACGTCGAGACTGGAGATCGGCTTGGCTTTGCCTTGCCGCTTGTAGCTTGTAGCTTGTAGCTTGAGTCTCAGCCCTGGGTGCGCTGCCGCACCGCTTCGAACAGGCAGATGCCACTGGCCACCGACACATTGAGACTGCTGACGCTGCCCGCCATCGGCAGCTTGGCCAGATAATCGCAATGCTCGCGCGTCAGGCGGCGCATACCGCTACCTTCGGCTCCCATGACGATCACGCTCGGTACCTTGAGATCGACCTGGTAGATCAGCTGCTCGGCTTCTCCAGCCGTGCCGACAATCCATAATCCGCGCTGCTGGAGCTGCTTCAAGCTGCGCGCCAGATTGGTGACAGCCACCAGCGGCACTGTCTCTGCGGCGCCACAGGCCACTTTACGCACCGTCGGCGAGAGGCTGGCGGAACGATCGCGGGGAATGATCACCGCATGCGCTCCTGCGGCATCGGCGCTGCGCAAGCAGGCGCCGAGATTATGCGGGTCAGTTACCCCGTCGAGCACCAGCAGCAAGGCTGGACCCTCGAGCTTGTCGAGCAGATTATCCAGCATGTCCTCGGACCACATCTGACTGGGCGTCACCGCAGCCACTACGCCCTGATGCACGCCGTCGGCAAGCTTGTCGAGGTCGTCCGGGGGAACGCGCTGAACGCCCACCCCTGCCGCTTCAGCAAGCTCCAGCAACATCTGTGCGCGGCTGTCCAACCGACCACGCACCAAGATCAACTGCTTGACGCGCTTGGGTGAACGCTCAAGCATGGCCTGGACCGCATGCACTCCATAGACGTATTCGTTATCACTCATGTCTCAGGCTCACGATCTCGGTTTGCGCGGCGCACGCGGCGCTCTCGGAGCCCGCGGTGCGCGTGCTGGCGGTGCTGAACCTGCGGCCTTGTCGGCGGGCTTTCTGGCTGCAGCAGATTTTGGTTTGGCGGCGGATTTGGACCTTGGTGCGCGACCTTTGTTCGCCGCCCCACCAACCTTCTTCGCTTCGTCCATCAAGCGCTGACGCGCCGCACGGCTGGCGTCGACATCGGTGCTGGTGGCCTGGGCTTGCGGTTGCGTCTTGGCCATCTCGAAATCGATTTTTCGCTCATCGAGATCAACCCGGGCGACCATGACCCTCACGGTATCACCCAGACGGAAACTCTTGCCCGCGCGCTCGCCAGTCAAACGGTGATGCACCGCATCGAAATGATAGTAATCGCCCGGCAAGGCGGTGATATGCACCAGGCCTTCAACATAAATATCTGTCAGCTCGACAAACAGACCAAATCCGGTGACGGCCGTCACCAGGCCGTCAAAACTCTCACCTACCCGGTCCTTCATGAACTCGCACTTGAGCCAGCTGACCACGTCACGGGTGGCTTCATCTGCGCGCCGCTCGTTTTGCGAGCATTGCTGGCCCAGATTCTCCAGCGCCGCCAGATCATAGGGATAGATAGACGCCTTGGGCAGCACCCCGGCACCAGCGCGCTGAACCCGATCCGTGTTTTTCCGTGAACGGATAACGCTACGAATAGCCCGATGGGTGAGCAGGTCCGGATAGCGGCGGATTGGCGATGTGAAGTGCGTGTAGGCCTCGTAGTTCAAGCCAAAGTGTCCCGCGTTGTGCGGGCTGTATACGGCCTGACTCAACGAACGCAACATCACCGTTTGAATCAGTTGAGCGTCTGGCCGGCCCTGCACTTTCTGCAGCACTGCACTGTAGTCTTCCGGCGTCGGCGTGCCTTTTTTCCGGGTCAGGGTCATGCCCATGGCACCCAGAAACTGGCGAAGCCGTTCGACTTTTTCGTCTTTCGGTGCATCGTGTACACGATACAAACCGGGCAACTCGAGATCCTGAAGGAAACGCGCCGTCGCCACATTGGCGGTGAGCATGCACTCCTCGACAATCTTGTGCGCATCGTTGCGTGTAGTCGGACGAATTTCGGATATTTTGCGGTTTTCACCGAAAATAATCCGCGTTTCCGTGGTCTCGAAATCAATCGCACCGCGCCCCTGACGTGCCTTGGCCAACGCCTTGTAAAGCTCGTAGAGGTTTTTCAGTGCTGGCTGCACCTCCGCGTATTCCTCGATCAAGGCCTGGCCTTCACGGCTGCGCGGGTGCTCCAGCATGCTCGACACCTTGTTATAGGTCAGCCGCGCATGGGAGTGGATCACACCCTCATAGAACTGGTAATCCGCCAACTCACCGCTCTTCGACACGGTCATTTCGCACACCAGCGCCAACCGATCAACATTGGGCATCAATGAGCACAAACCGTTGGAAATCGCCTCGGGCAACATCGGCACGACTTCGCTGGGAAAATACACCGAGGTACCACGCAACTCCGCCTCGCGATCCAGCGCCGAGCCTACCGGAACATAATGCGATACATCGGCAATCGCCACGTACAGCTTCCAGCCGCCAGCAAACAAGCGCCAGCCACTGGCCTTTTGTGGCTCACAGTAGAGCGCATCATCAAAATCACGCGCATCTTCGCCATCGATGGTCACCAGCGGTAGATGACGCAGGTCGACGCGCTTGAGCTTGTCATTGTCGTCGACGTGGTCCTTCAGGCGCGCCGCTTCATCAATCACTTCCTGGGGCCAGACACTGGGAATATCGTAGCTGCGCAAGGCCACTTCAATCTCGACGCCGGCGGCCATATAGTCGCCGACAACTTCGATCACCGCACCCTGGGACTGGCGATGAATGCTCGGCCACTGGGTGATTTTCACTTCTACATACTGACCGTTCTGTGCGCCGCCCTCGGCGCCCGGCTGAATCAATACTTCGTGGTTGATCTTGGCATTATCCGCAACCACATAGGCAATGCCGTTCTCCGTATAGTAACGACCGACCAGCACCTCGTGAGCACGTTCGAGGATCTCGACGATGGTGCCTTCGCTGCGGCCGCGACGGTCCACACCGGTAATGCGACCCAGGACCCGATCACCGTCGAATACCAGACGCATCTGGGCCGGACTGAGAAACAAGTCATCACCGCCGCCATCCGGCACCAGGAAACCGAAACCATCGCGATGACCCTGGACCCGGCCCTTGATCAGGTCGAGCTTGTCAACCGGCGCATAGGCACCACGGCGAGTGTAGATCAGCTGCCCGTCGCGCTCCATGGCACGCAGGCGCCGCCGGAGCGCTTCGATACCCTCTTCGTCGCTGATCGCAAACTCATCCTGCAGCTGCGCGCGCGTGGCGGGCGCGCCGCGCTCTTCGAGCAGTTTGAGGATAAGCTCGCGACTGGGGATGGGATTATCGTAATTCTGAGCTTCGCGATGGGCCTCTGGGTCAATTTTGGCCCAGTCGGTCGGTGATGCGGAAGTACGTTTGGAGTTGCTCGACGCGGGCGCCGAGTCTTGGGATATTGGTGTTTTCTTCATAGCTCTCTATTGAACCGCGATTTGCGTGCAGTTGCACCTGTTTCTGGCGTTTTTGCACTTTTTTTCGCAAGGGGGTTTACAAGCACTGGGGCTATACGTATTATTCGCGCCGTCAACACAACAACGGTGACAAGGCAAAACCTTACCAGGTCAGCTTAGCACCCACGTTGAGAAAAGACGCCCAGGTGGTGAAATTGGTAGACACGCCAGCTTCAGGTGCTGGTGGCCGCAAGGCCGTGGAAGTTCGAGTCTTCTCCTGGGCACCATTTCTTCTCTGATGCGACCGCGTCAGATGCGTACAACATTCTTATCGTTTCTGCATGACGCCCGGCTAAACCAGCTTGCGTCATGCTTTTTCGTGCCCGATCCAGCGCCGCTAACACCGCCTGAATATATCCTGAGCCAGGCCCCTGCGTGCTAGGGGACGAGCATTAAAAAGGCGCCTCGCGGCGCCTTTTTATGGTCAGAATATCTTTCGCAGGATAATCGTCTCGTTGCGATCCGGCCCGGTAGAAATGATATCGACCGGCGCGCCTACCAGCTCTTCGATACGCTTGATATAAGCGCGGGCATTGGCCGGCAGTTGCTCCAGCGTCTGCGCGCCCAGGGTTGACTCGCTCCAGCCCGGAACATCCTCGTAGACCGGCTCCAGACCCAGGTAGCTGTCCGCATCGGTAGGCGCTGCAATGACCGCACCGTCCTCATTG
>JAWOGT010000136.1:0-11535 GCA_046496585.1 Halopseudomonas sp. | reverse complement strand
ATGCGTACGCGGGATGACATGGCTAATCCTGTTTTTGTTCTTGCCCGCACTCTAGCACTGTTCCGCTCAGGTAAAGAGGGGTTAGAATCTGGACACTTTGTTGCGCTAAAGGAACAGTTGAAAATGGGTTTGGATGACGCATTGATTTTTACCCGGGTTGTCGAGTGCCATAGTTTTACCAGTGCCGTACTGACGTTGAACATGCAGAAATCGACCGTCAGCCGACGGATTGCTCAATTGGAAGAGCGCCTCGGTGTGCGCCTGCTCAATCGCACTACCCGCAAACTGCGTTTGACGGAGGTTGGCCAGGCCTATTACGAGCGCTGCCGGCAGATCATGCAGGAGTTTGCTGAGGCCGAGCAGGCGATCATGCAGCTGCAGCGTGAACCGACGGGTTTGCTCAGGGTCAGTTCGCCGATCGAGTTCGGTCAGTTGTTTCTCGGCGGGGTGGTCGGTGAGTTCATGCGCCGCTATCCGGCCATTCAGGTGGAGGTGGAACTGACTACCCGCCTGATCGATCCGGTGGAAGAGGGGATCGACGTGGTGATCCACCGGGGCCGGCCGCAGGATTCCAGTCTGGTCGCACGCCCGATGATGTCCAGCCCGCGGCAATTGTTTGCCAGCCCGGACTATATTGCCCAGTACGGTATGCCGCACAAGCCTGAGGAATTGTCCAAGCACCGCTGTATTTACACGCTGATGGACGGCGGACGCAAATGGCACTTTCTCGATCCGCAGGTCAGCGTACAGGTCAATCCGATACTGACGGTGAACAATATCACCTTCGCCCGCGAGGCGGCTATTGCCGGCGCGGGCATCATCAATGTGCCGGCCTTTATCGCCGAGCCCTATGTCGAGCAGGGTCAGCTGGTACGGGTGCTGGAGCAGGTCACACTGCCGTCCAGTGAGCTCTACGCGCTCTATCCGTCGCGCCGTTTCCAGGCCATGAAGGTCAAGGCCTTTATCGATTTCATGATCGAAAGCCTGGAGCGATTCGTTGAGCTGGGTGTGGAGACCGATGTAGCGGCGCTGCTATCATCTATGCCTGCGCAGCCTGAGCTGCCTGACCAGTAAGACCTGCTTCCCATCACGAGAGATTCCATGACTGTTCGTACGCGTATTGCCCCTTCGCCTACCGGTGACCCGCATGTGGGTACCGCTTATATCGCGCTGTTCAATCAGTGCTTTGCCCGCCAGCATGGCGGGCAGTTCATTCTGCGCATCGAGGACACCGATCAGGTGCGCTCCACCGCCGAGTCGGAGCAGCAGATCCTCGATTCATTGCGCTGGCTGGGGCTGGAGTGGGATGAGGGCCCGGATGTCGGCGGCCCGCACGGGCCTTACCGGCAAAGCGAACGCAGTGCGATATATCATGAGCACAGTGAGCAGCTGATCAGCCAGGGGCACGCGTTCCGCTGCTTTTGCAGCACTGAGCGCCTGGATGTTCTGCGCGCCGAGCAGATGGCCAACAAGCAGACTGCCGGCTATGACGGGCACTGCCTGTCGCTCAGCGAGCAGCACGTGGCCGAGCGGGTATCTGCCGGCGAAGCGCACGTGGTGCGCATGAAGGTGCCCGCGACGGGTGTGTGCCAGGTGCAGGACATGCTGCGTGGCGAGATCGACATCCCCTGGGAGCAGGTGGACATGCAGGTGCTGATGAAGGCGGATGGCCTGCCTACCTATCACCTGGCCAATGTCGTCGACGATCACCTGATGGGCATCACCCACGTGCTGCGCGGTGAGGAGTGGATCAACTCGGCGCCCAAACATATGCTGCTGTATCAGTACTTCGGCTGGGCTATGCCGCAGCTGTGTCATATGCCGCTGCTGCGCAATCCGGACAAGAGCAAGCTGTCCAAGCGCAAGAATCCGACCAGCATCACCTTCTACCAGCGCATGGGTTACCTGCCGCAGGCGCTGATCAATTACCTGGGGCGCATGGGTTGGTCAATGCCGGACGAGAGCGAAAAATTCTCGCTCGATGAGATGGTCGCGCATTTTGATATCCAGCGCGTCTCCCTCGGTGGGCCGATCTTCGATGTCGACAAGCTCGCCTGGCTGAATGGCCAGTGGATCCGCGAGCTGTCGGTTGATCAGTTCGCCACCGCGGTGCAGACCTGGGCGCTGAACGCGGAGTACCTCAAACCGCTGATCCCCCTGGTGCAGAGCCGGGTGGAGACCTTTAGCGAGTTGATTCCGCTGGCCGGGTTCTTCATGACCGGTCAGGTCCATCCGGATGCGAGCCTGTTTGAGCACAAGAAGCTGTCACCTGATCAGGTCCGCCAGGCAGTGCAATTATTGCTGTGGAAACTCGAAGCGACCCGCCAGTGGGACAAGGACAGCATCACCGCGAGCATCCAGCAGATTGCCGAGGTGCTCGAACTGAAACTGCGTGATCTGATGCCACTGTTGTTTGCGGCCATCACCGGCCAGGCCAGCTCGGTGTCGGTGCTGGATGCTATGGCGCACCTGGGACCGGACTTGACCCGCTTCCGGTTGCGTCAGGCCCTGGAGCTGCTGGGCGGCAGCTCGAAGAAAGAGGTGAAGGTGTGGGAGAAGCTGTTGGCGGGGCGCTGAAGCGCCAGCTACAGGCTGCAAGCGGCAAGTTATAAGCTACATCAGGCGGAGGATTTTTCCACGGCGGCCGCTAACTACGACTGTGCAGAACAGCATAGAAAGTTCCGTCACCCGCACAGCTTGCCGCTTGAAGCTTGATGCTTGCCGCTTTAAGTACCTGTTCTAGATAAAATTCTGTTGACAGGCCGGGGCTTGAATCATAATATGCGCCCCGTCCAAGAGACGGGGCTATAGCTCAGCTGGGAGAGCGCCTGCATGGCATGCAGGAGGTCTGCGGTTCGATCCCGCATAGCTCCACCATTTTCGGTCAGCGCTTAGGCGTTGGCTGGTTTTATCACTGCACCGGGGTGCCAGCCCCAGTGAGAAGGGTTTGCGTCCCCTTCGTCTAGTGGCCTAGGACACCGCCCTTTCACGGCGGTAACAGGGGTTCGAGTCCCCTAGGGGACGCCATTGTTTGACCGATACACATTGTGTATCGGGGTCGCAAGACCACGGGGCTATAGCTCAGCTGGGAGAGCGCCTGCATGGCATGCAGGAGGTCTGCGGTTCGATCCCGCATAGCTCCACCATTACCAAGGGCCGACATTCATTGTCGGCCCTTTTTTTTGTCTAAAATTCCGCCTCGATTTGCCTTCTGCGCGTGGTTAGCGCCGGCCCGAGTGGTTGCTTTCGACTGTTCATGACGCATTGGATTGCGCCTGGCCAAGCAATGCCGGGCAATGCGTTGGTTGTAACTCAGGCGCGTTTTCGGTAAGCTTTTAGTTAATTGAACGTTCAATTAAGAAAAAATATGCCCAAGACCGGAATCAAAGACACACGCAAGCAGCAACTCATCAAGGCGACGCTCGAATCGATCGCCGAACTGGGTCTGCAGAACACTACTATCATTACTATCAGCCGCGGTGCGGGGATGTCCTCGGGCATTATCAGCCATTATTTCGCTGGCAAGCAGGGGCTGATCGAAGCCGCGTTGCGCTATTTGCTCGAGCAATTGGGCAAGGATTTCGGTGAGCGCATCAAGGCCACCGATGGTTCGCCGCGGCAGCGGCTGCTGTGCATTGTTGAAGCCAATTTTACCGAGTTTCAGCGCTCGGACCTGGCCAGCCGGACTTGGTTGAGCTTCTGGGCCCGGTCGCTGCACGAGCCCGGCTTCAAGCGGCTGCAGCAAATCAACAATGCGCGGCTATACAGTAACCTGCGCTATTCATTCGGCCAGTTGCTGCCGCCAGAGGCAGCGACCAGCGCGGCCCGGCAGAGTGCCGCGATGATCGATGGATTCTGGCTGCGCGGCGCACTGAGTCGCGATCCGCAACAGAGCTTTGCTGCTGGCGAAGCGCTATGCAAGCGCTTCGTGCTGGACGTATTGCAGCAGACAAACCATTCAACAGATACGGAGTAACCAAGCAATGTCATTACCACGCTACCAGAACTTCGTCGACGGTCGATACCTCGCCAACAGCAGCGGAGAAACTTTCGCGGTGATCAATCCGGGTACCGGTCAGATCAGCTACGACATGGAAGTAGCCGACGAATCGATCCAGCAGGCTGCAATCGAAAGTGCCGCCCGCGGCTTTGCCCAATGGTCGGCCATGAGCGGGATCCAGCGCAGCCGCATACTGCTGCGCGCTGTTGCCCTGTTGCGTGAGCGCAATGATCAGCTCGCGGCCATCGAGGTGCAGGACACCGGCAAGCCTTGGCAGGAAGCGGTCGCCGTCGATGTGGTGACCGGCGCCGATACCATCGAGTTCTTCGCCGGTCTGGCACCGTCCATCGAGGGTAACCAGCAGGATCTGGGCGGTGACTTCTACTACACCCGCCGCGAACCGCTGGGTATCTGCGCCGGTATCGGTGCCTGGAACTACCCGCTACAGATCGCCTGCTGGAAATCCGCGCCCGCCCTGGCCTGTGGCAACAGCATGATCTTCAAGCCGTCAGAAGAAACGCCGCTGGGCGCGCTCAAGCTGGCCGAGATCTATCACGAAGCCGGCGTGCCCGCCGGGGTGTTCAATGTGGTGCAGGGCGACGGACGCGTCGGCGCCTGGCTAACCCATCATCCAGATATCGCCAAGGTGTCGTTCACCGGCGAGGTGGGGACGGGCAAGAAAGTCATGGGCGCCGCTGCGACCACGCTCAAGTACGTGACCATGGAGCTGGGCGGCAAGTCGCCGCTGATCATATTCGAGGATGCCGATATCGATAACGCCGTGTCGGCGGCGATGCTGGGTAACTTTTACACCCAGGGCGAGATCTGCACCAACGGCACACGCGTGTTCGTCCATGAGGCTATTTATCCGGCGTTTATGGAACAACTGCTCGAGCGCAGCAGAAACAATATTCGGATCGGTGATCCGATGGACCCTGAGACCAACTTTGGCGCGCTGATTTCCCAGCAACATCGGGAGCTGGTGCTGGGTTATATCAAGAAGGGTATCGACGAAGGCGCAACCCTCAGTCACGGCGGCAAAGCGATACAGCCGGCGGGTAGCGAGGGCGGATTTTTCGTCGAGCCGACTATTTTTACCGACTGCACCGACGACATGACCATCTGCCGCGAAGAAATCTTCGGCCCGGTCATGTCAGTACTGACCTTTAGCGATGAAGAAGACGTCATCCGCCGCGCCAACGCTACTAAAACCGGCCTGGCAGCAGGTGTGTTCACCCGTGATATCCGCCGTGCACACCGGGTCATTCACCAGATCCAGGCGGGTATCTGCTGGATCAACGCCTATGGTGCCTCGCCTGCGGAGATGCCAGTCGGCGGCTACAAGCTGTCTGGCGTCGGCCGTGAGAACGGGCGTATCACGCTGGATCATTACACCCAGATCAAGTCTGTCTATGTCGGCATGCAGGATCTGGACAGCCCGTTCTAACGGGGGGCAGACTATGCAAAAGAAGTATGATTACATCATCGTCGGCGCTGGTTCAGCCGGCTGCGTGCTCGCCGCCCGATTGACCGAGGACGGTCAGCACAGCGTGCTGCTGCTGGAAACCGGTGGCAGCGACAAGAGCATCTTTATCCAGATGCCCACCGCGCTGTCGATCCCGATGAATACGCGCAAATACAACTGGCAGTTCGAAAGCGAACCCGAGCCTTACCTTGACGGGCGGCGTATGCATTGTCCGCGCGGCAAGGTGCTCGGCGGTTCATCCTCGATCAACGGCCTGGTGTATGTGCGCGGTCACGCCCGGGACTTTGACCAGTGGCAGGAGGCCGGCGCCGAGGGCTGGAGCTACCGCGATTGCCTGCCGTATTTTCGCAAGGCGGAAACCTGGGCCTTTGGTGGCGATACCTACCGCGGTGACCAGGGGCCGTTGGGCGTCAACAACGGCAATCAGATGCAGAACCCGCTGTATCAGACCTTTATCGATGCCGGGGTCGAAGCAGGGTATGCGGCGACCGAGGATTACAACGGTACCCAGCAGGAAGGCTTCGGGCCGATGCACATGACGGTACGCAACGGCCGCCGCTGCTCCACCGCCAATGCCTATCTGCGCCCGGCCATGGCGCGGGACAACCTGACCGTGGTCACCGGGGCGCTGGTGCACAAGGTACTGCTTGAAGGCAAGACCGCCACCGGTGTGGAATACCAGAAGGATGGCCAGCGTTGCAGTGTGACGGCAGTGCGCGAAGTGATCCTGGCGGCCGGCTCGATTGGCTCGCCGCACCTGCTGCAACTCTCGGGCATCGGCAATCCGCAGGTGCTGGAGCAAGCGGGCATCGCGCTGGTACACGATCTGCCTGGCGTCGGCGAGAATCTGCAGGATCATCTGGAGTTCTATTTCCAGTTTCGCTGCACGCAGCCGGTGTCGCTAAACCGCAAGCTGGATTGGTGGAGCAAGTTGCAGATCGGTGTGCGCTGGGTGCTGCGCAAGGACGGGCTGGGTGCTACCAACCATTTCGAGTCATGCGGCTTTATTCGTTCCAAGGCGGGCGTCGAGTGGCCGGACATCCAGTATCACTTCCTGCCGGCAGCCATGCGCTACGATGGCCGCGAGGCCTTTGATGGTGACGGCTTTCAGCTGCATGTCGGGCATAACAAGCCATTGAGTCGCGGCCATGTCCGCGTGCGTTCCAGTGACCCGCGGCAGGCGCCGGAAATTCTGTTCAATTACCTGCAACATGCAGCCGACCGCGAAGGTTTCCGTGCTTGCGTGCGCCTATCGCGCGAGATCGTCGGTCAGCCGGCGATGGACGCCTTTCGCGGTGAGGAAATCCAGCCGGGTCTGGCGGTGCAGAGCGATGCGCAGATCGATGCCTTCGTGCGCAGTGCGGCAGAGAGCGCCTATCACCCGTCCTGCTCCTGCAAGATGGGTACTGATGCGCTGGCCGTGGTGGATCCGCAGACGCGGGTGCACGGTATCAAGAGCTTGCGCGTGGTCGATTCCTCGGTGTTTCCGGTGATTCCCAATGGCAATCTCAACGCACCGACCATCATGCTCGCCGAGCGCGCCGCAGATCTGATCCGCGGCATAGCGCCGCTGGCACCCTCCGATGCCAAGGTCACGCTGGATGAACGCTGGCGAACGCGGCAAAGGGCAGGGGCGGCATCCCGTTCCATTGCCTGAGTATCGGGCAGCCTGAGCCTGCCCATCATGCAAACTGTCAGGTTTTGACTATTGCCGCATGCGGCGCGCAAGCGCCGGCAAGCGGCAGATACTCAAGCCCTGGGCCGTGATTGTGCGGATGTTTGTACCCGTCGGACCAGATAAGGAAACCCCATGACTCTCTGGCTATCCATAGGACTGCTGTTCACCTTCACTGCCATCGTATTTGTGCTCTGCAAGTGGTGGAATACCCGCTGTATCGGGGTTACACCGCTCCCGGTGCTGACTTTTGTGGCGATTCTGTTCACGTCGGGTCTGGATGTGGGCTTGATCATGTTTCCGCTGACCGAGTTCGCCGGCTACGCCGATCTGGCCGCCAGCCCCGAGTACAATTTTGCCAATCCGTTGGCTATCGAGTTCGGCTTCTGGGGCTTCTTGATCTGGGGCTTTTATTTTCTCACCTGCTTTTACTTCTGCATGATCGAGCCGCGCGTCAGGTTTTTCCAGATTCCGGTGGTCAAGTTTGTTAACAACGCGGTCATTATCGGTACCTGCGCCTTTACCGCTTTTTTGCTGTTGGTCAACTTGCCCTGGTATCTGCCGGACCTGGGCGACGGCGAAGCCGTGCTGCCAGTGTTCTACCTGATCGTTATTGCGGCGATCGCGGCTGCGGTGTATTCGAGCAGCAAGATCAAGTACGTGCGCATTCTCAGCGTCGGTTCATCGGTCCTCTTCATGTTGCTGATCGCGACCATGTGGACTGATGCCTTCCTGCTCGGTGAGGGCACTGTGGGGGATTTCTTTGGCACCGCCGGCATGATCGGTGAGTACTTCACCAATCTCCACGAGTTCATGCTGCCGCTGAACGACTACCATGCGTTCTACCTGTTCTGGTGGTTCTCCTGGAGCGTTATGATTGGCCAGTTTACCGCGCGCTTTGTCAGTGGTCTGCGTACCTGGCAGTTGATGATCGCCATGCTGATATTTCCGTCGGTCGCCATTGGCACCTGGTTTTCGGTGCTCTACTACTACCATGCCGAGGAACTGGTGATCAGCACGGCGGTTAATCTGGCGATGATCAGCGTGGGGATCCTGATGGTTATCAACTCGCTGGATTCGCTGATCCGCCTGTACAGCGAGAACCTTAATCTGACCGCCGAGCGGACCGGTATGGGCAAATACTTTGTCGGGAACTTCCTGCTGATGTGTGGCCTGACGGTTTTGTTTATGCTCGACTTCCTGCAGATCGAGTGGGTTGGCGCGCTGGTGATTGGCATGTATTTGAGCTGCTTTGCCTACATCCTCAAGAGCAAGCGTAGCCAAGTGATGGCGATCAGCGGTTCTCCGCCGGAGAACCAGCTGGACTTCGGCAAGCTTGAGCGCAGCCACTGAGATTGCCCCCAGCCCACCGGCACGCTAGCTTAGTCGTGCCCGCGGGGCCTTAACCTGGGTTAAGGCAATCGACACAGAACACCCGGCGGCCATCAGCCTGCTGGACGCTGCGCAGGCCATGGATGTCGCTTTCGAAACCCGGGAAAGTTTGATCCTGGCGGCCGGCAATCTGCAAAAAGTCGCTAATCGCCGAGCCGTCTGCCGGGAAGCGTTCACCCGGCATGATCACCGGGATGCCGGGCGGGTAGGGCACCAGCATCACCGCGCTGATACGCCCGGCCAACTGCTCGACCGGGACCATTTCCACCTGGCCACGGACCATAAGCTGGTACGCGTCGGCCGGGCGCACGACCATCTCCGGCAGCTCGGTGTAGATGTGTCGCAGGGTGCGCACCATGCGCTGCTCCTTATAAAAAGCATGCAGTTGCTGGCAGATATCCTGCAAACCCAGGCCACGATAATGCCCAGTGGTGGCGATACCGGGCAGGGTGGCTTCCAGCGGTGCGTTGGCGTCATACAGCCTTTTGAATTCCTGCAGTTCCGAGACCAGGGTGCTCCATTTGCCTTTGGTGATGCCCAGGGAAAACAGAATCAGGAATGAATACAGCCCGGTTTTCTCTACCACCAGCCCGCGTTCGGCGAGAAAACGCGTGACTACCGCAGCGGGAATGCCGCTCTTGGCCAGGCGCCCCTGTTTCTCGACGCCGGGTGTCAGCAGGGTGACCTTGATCGGATCGAGCAGCGCGTAATCATCGGCCATAGGGCCGAAACCGTGCCAGTCGTCATGGTTATCCAGGGTCCAGTCGGCGGCCTGCACTTGCTCGGCCTGCAGTGCGTCCTGGGGTTCCCAGACGTCGAACCACCACTGGTCCTCATGCAGCCGTGCGGCGGTTTGCTGCATGGCGCGGCGGAACGACAGCGCTTCATCCAGGGTTTCCTGCACCAGCGAGCGGCCGGGTTCGCCGGCCATCATGCCGGTGGCGACGTCGATCGAGGCGATGATGCCGTAGTGCGGGGAGGTGGAGGTGTGCATCATGAAGGCTTCGTTGAAGCGCGGCAGATCAAGCGTCTGTTCCAGGCTGTTCTCGGCGAGGATGATCGAGGCCTGGGAGAGTGCGGCCAGGACCTTGTGCGGCGACTGGGTGGCAAATACCAGCGGATGCCTGGCGCGCTCGAAGCCGCGCTGGCTGCCCATGCCATGGCGGCCAGCGTAGAACTCGTGGAAGGCGGCATAGCCGTACCAGGCTTCGTCGAAATGCAGGATATCCACCGCGTCTGCCAGCTGATCCTTGATCAGTTCGGCGTTGTAGCACAGTCCGTCGTAAGTCGAGTTGGTCAGCACGGCCAGGCGGATCTTGGCTTCGCGGCCCTGCAGCAGCGGGTGCTCGGCCAATCGCCGACGCAAATTGGCGGGTGCGAGGCAATCGAGACTGATTGGCCCGATAATACCGTAATCATTGCGCGACCCGCTGAGATACAGCGGGATGGCGCCGGTCATGATGATCGCGTGCAGAATCGACTTGTGGCAGTTGCGGTCGACCAGCACCACATCGTCGCGGCTGACAAACGCGTGCCAGATGATCTTGTTGGCGGTTGAGGTGCCGTTGACCACATAAAAGCTGTGATCGGCGCCAAAGGTGCGCGCGGTATTGGCCTCCGCTTCGGCGATCGGCCCGGTGTGGTCGAGCAGCGAGCCGAGACCTGGGACTGATACCGAGAGATCCGAGCGCAAGGTGTTTTCGCCGAAGAAATCGTGAAAGGCGCGGCCGACCGGGCTTTTGCGAAAGGCTACACCGCCGCCATGCCCGGGCGAATGCCAGGAATAAGTGGCGCGGCCGGTGTAATCGAGTAGCGCCTTGAAAAAGGGCGGCAACAGCTGGCCCAGGTAGGCCTGCGCGGTACGCGCGATCTGCCCGGCGATAAACGGCAGGGTATCTTCGAACAGATAGATGATGCCGCGTAGCTGGTGCAGGTCGCGCAGGGCGCTGAGTGTGTCGTTATCCAGGCTCTGGCGCGTGCTCAGAGCCATTATGGGTAACTCCGGTGAGCGGCAATGGGCCGCCAGGAACAGCGCTCTGACCGGGTCCAGGTTATTGCCCTGGTCGGCACTGAAAAGGATGCAGGAGAGGCCGCGGTGGGCTTCAGCGATCAATCGGCCCTCGTCAATCGAGGCGCTGGCCAATACTTCCAGCCCCTCTTGGTTCAGCGCCTTGATTAACTCGGCCAGTTGGCTGCCGGCCACATCCTGCTGGCCAACGTGCGGGTTGATAAGCAGTATGGGAAAGTGCAGGTGCTTGAACATGAACGCAGATTCCTTGAAGGTTCTGGGTTCAGACTACACCACTGCTAGCCGTCCTGCTCGCTGCGGATAATCAGGTGGAGGGGCTCGGAAAGCGCGCAAGCAATGGTATGCTTTGCAGCCTGATCTGAAGAGACGCAAGGGGAGTTAGCGACTGTGAAATGGGATCTGGACAATCCATACACCCTGGATATCACCGTGCAGCCCGAAGACATCGATGGTCTTGGCCACGCCAATAATATTGTCTACGTCGGTTGGCTGGAGCGCTGCGCCTGGCAACATTCCAGCTCCCTGGGCCTGGGCGTCGAAGAATACCGCACACTGGACAGGGCCATGGCGGTGTTTCGCCACGAGATAGATTATCTGCGCGCCGCCTATGAGGGCGATCAGCTGGTCATGGCGACCTGGATTGTCAACTGGGACAAAAAGCTGCGGATGACCCGTCACTTCCAGCTGTGCCGGGTATCCGACGGCGCCACACTGTTGCGCGCCCGCACCACCTTTGTCTGTATCGAGGTGTCCACCGGCAAGCCCAAACGCATGCCGCCGATCTTTATCGACGTTTATGCCAAGGGTCTGTCAGCCGATGCGACGACTGGAGAGATCACTCGGGACTAACGCACACAATGGACAGGGAGGCTGTGTTGCTGGCGCAGCGGCAGAGATTAACCTGCCGCTGCGCCAGCAACACAGCCTCCCTGTCCATTGTGTGCGTTAGTCCC
>JAWOGT010000125.1:0-3815 GCA_046496585.1 Halopseudomonas sp. | reverse complement strand
CATATACCGCGGCGATTGCTCAAATGCTGAGCTTCGAGCTGCAGTTGATCACCTGGCACCACTGGCTGGCGGAACCGCAGCTTGTCAGAGCCAACAAAGTAATACAGGGTGCCATCCTCGGGCCGTAGGTTCATCATCTTGAAGCCTAGCAGGCCAGCAGCCTGCGCCATCGCCTCGATAATCAGCACGCCGGGCATGATCGGATGCTCGGGGAAATGGCCATTGAAGAACGGCTCATTGACCGATACGTTCTTGTAGGCGCGAATACGGCGAGCTTCCAGATCCAGCTCGAGCACCCTGTCCACCAGCAGAAACGGGTAACGGTGTGGCAGGTATTCTTTTATTTCCTTGATATCCATGTATTCGCAGGCCTTGCACTAAAAAATGGGTGGGCGCCGGGGTAAGGCGCGGCTCAGGACTCAGATGAGCCTTGGGTTCCCTGAGTCACGATCAGCAATTGCTTCTCCAACTGCTGAACCCTTTTTGCCATGCTATCGAGCTGGCGTATCCGTGCAGCACTCTTTCGCCAATCCGCAGCAGGCTGCATGGCAGTACCAGACGAGTAGGCTCCAGGTTCGGTGATGGACCGGGTGACCATGGTCATACCGGTGACAAAGACGTTATCGCAGATCTCGATATGACCAACCATACCGACGCCCCCGGCAATGGTGCAGTGCTTGCCAATGCGGGTACTACCAGAAATACCGACACACGCGGCAATGGCCGTATGATCGCCGACCTGCACGTTGTGGGCGATCTGAATCTGGTTATCCAGCTTCACACCGTTACCAATCCGGGTAGCGGACAGGGCGCCCCGATCAATCGTCGTGTTGGCACCCACTTCCACATCGTCGCCAATGTTGACCCCGCCGATCTGCGCGATCTTCTGCCAGCGACCCTGGTCATTGGCGAAGCCGAAGCCTTCAGAGCCAAGCACCGCACCCGACTGGATAACCACCCGCTCGCCGATGACCACATCGTGGTACAGCGTGACTCGCGCGGCCAGCCAGCCACCGCGCCCAATCTCACAGCGAGCGCCGATGAAGCATTGGGCGCCCAGGGTGACCTCAGGGCCAATGTGTGCCCCCGCCTCAATCACCACGCCGGCACCGATACTGGCTGTCGGATCGACGACTGCATCTGCAGCAATCACGGCCGACGCATGGATTCCCGCAGCCGGTTTGGGCTTGGGATCGAACAAGTGGGATAAACGCGCATACATCAGATAGGGATTGCTGACGATCAGTGCGTTACCCTTGAAAGACGCGGCGTCTGCCGCGGTCAGCAGCACCCCTGCAGCCTTGCTGTCAGCCAGAAACTTGCGGTACTGGCTGTTGGCAAGAAAGCTGAGCTGATTGGCCCCGGCGTCCTGCAAGGTGGCAAGACCACAAACGAGCTGGTCGGGATTGCCGACCAGCTGTGCATCGATCACCTTGGCCAGCGCGGCCAGCGTCCACTCGGCAGTATTACTCACCTGCCGGCTCAACGGATGCTGTTCAGGCGCTCGATGACCTGGCGAGTGATGTCATACTCTGCCTTCACATCGACCACTGCGCTACGGTCCAGAACCAGATCGAATCCGCCCGCCTGAATGGCCGCCTCAACCGCCTGATCAAGACGCGGCTTGAGTGTTTCCAGCATCTCACGGTCAGAACCGGCCTTGGCTTCGTTCAGTTCCTTGGATTGCGCCTGGAACTCACGGGCTTTCTGGCGAAACTCCAGTTCCAGTTTTTCGACTTCGGTCTGCCCCAGCTTCTCGCCCTCACGCTGCATGCGTTCTTGAAGACGCTTGGCTTCGGCTTCCAGATTGCGCAGTCGCTGCAACTGGGTACCGAATTTCTTTTCTGCATCCACGGAATACTTCTTCGCTGCGTCCGACTCCAGCAACGCCATCTGGTAATCCAGCACGGCAATTTTCATCTGGGCGGCTGCCGGAAAGCTGGCAAGCACCAGTACCGACATGATGGCAACACCTATAATCTTGCGCACTCTACAGCTCCTGTTGATCGTCTTTGGGTGTCTGGCTTCAGAAAGTCTGACCCAGGGTAAACTGGAATACTTGTGTGTCGTCTGCGGAATCGCTGTTCAAGGGTGCCGCCAGGCTGAAGCCCAGTGGTCCCAGGGCGGTGAGCCAGGACAGGCCAATACCGGCGCTGTAGCGCAACTCACCGGCGTCAAACTTGCCGCACCCGGGGTTAGTGTCGCCACTCGGCAAAGTGGTGGTACTACAGTAGCTGTCATACACGTTACCGGCGTCCAGGAACAGTACCGTACGCAAGGCACGCTGATCTTTAATGAAGGGCACCGGGAAAATCAGCTCGGCGCCACCCGTGACCTTGATATTGCCGCCAAACGGCAGTTCGTCGCGATCCGGATCATTCGAGTTGGGTGTGCTTTTCGGCCCCAGGGTACTGTCGCGGAAGCCGCGCACCGAGCCAATACCACCGGCATAGTAATGTTCATAAAATGGCACTTTCTCGGTTGAGCCAAAGCGCCGAGCGTAGCCCAGGTTGGTATGCATGCGCAGCGTCAGGTCTTGCGATACCGGGAAGAACCGCTGGGCACGATAATCCAGCTTGTAGAAATACAGATCACTGCCTGGCAGTGTGGTTTCCAGGCTGGCGGACTGGGAGAAGCCCCGATCCGGGAACACCCCACGGTTGAGCGTGGATTGCGACCAGGTCGTGTTGAATTTGAAGTTGGTGAAAGTGTCGCCCTCCAGTGCAAGAAACTCACTGATTTCCTGGACAGTGAAGACGCCTTCCTTGATTTCATCCTGCTGCGCCGTCAGGCCGAAGGCTAGCCGCGAGGTATCACTGATCGGATAACCGATATTGAAGCCCGCCCCGTAGGAGTCAACCGCGTAGCTGGAGATATCAACGTTCAACTCGTCGTAGTCAGTAGCACGATAAAAGGCGTTATAGCCCAGGCTCACACCGTCCACAGTAAAGTAGGGATTGAGGAAACCAAAGGACAACGCGGTCTGATACTCGGAGCGGTTGGCACTGACGCTGACCCGGTTACCCGAACCGAAGAAATTGTTCTGGCTGATCGAGGCGCCCAGAATCAGACCTGTGCCCTGGGCAAAACCCAAACTCGCGGTGATCGAACCGGAGGGCTGTTCTTCCACGCTGTAGTTGACATCGATCAGATCGTCGGCGCCAGGCACCTGCACGGTTTCGACGTCAACTTCCTTGAAGAAGCCCAGACGCTCGAGGCGCACCTTGGACTGATCGATCAGATAGGTGGATGCCCAGCCGCCTTCCATCTGGCGCATTTCACGCCGCAGCACTTCATCGTCGGTCTTGGTATTGCCGCGGAAGTTGATGCGATTGACGTACGCACGCTTGCCGGGGTCGACAAAGAACGTCACGCTGACAGTGCGGTCTTCTTCGTTGACGTCCGGGATCCCGTTCACGTTGGCAAAGGTATAGCCTTCGTTGCCCAGGCGGCGACTGATCAATTCCGAGGAAGAGGTCATGACCTGACGGGAGAACACCTGGCCGGGCTCAATCAGCAGCAGCTCATCGAGTACCGACTCGTCAACGACCAGGTCGCCTGACAGCTTGACGTCGCTGACCGTGTACAACTCACCCTCATTGACATTGACGGTGACGTAAACGTTTTTCTTGTCGGGAGTAATGGACACCTGGGTGGAAGCGATATCCATGTTGATGTAGCCGCGATCCAGATACCAGGAGCGCAGACGCTCCAGATCACCGGACAACTTCTCTCTGGAGTACTTGTCATCATTGCGGAAGAACGACAACAGGTTGGCTGATCATGATCGGGTCCGGGCTTGCCCTATGGTTTCC
>JAWOGT010000223.1:0-4766 GCA_046496585.1 Halopseudomonas sp. | reverse complement strand
GATCAGATCACCCTGCACTGGCCGATGCCGGAGGCACCCTGGTCAGACGCCTACAAGCCAATCGCCGCGAAGGTCATCTTCAATAGCCCACAACTGCGTATTGAACTCCCAGCCAACTATTTCCACACGCCCTGCCTGACCGCCGACCCCGACGCCGAACGTCTGGCCCTGCGTGACTGCGAAAACCAGTTGCAACGCCTGCTGCGAGGCGGCTCGCTGAGCGAACGCATCAAGCAGCGCCTGCTCGGCTGCCAGGCAGGCTACCCGACGCTGGAGCAGATGGCGCGTGAAGAACACATGGCGCCACGCACGCTGATACGGCATTTGAACGATGAAGGGGTACGCTATCAAACACTGCTGGATGACGTGCGCTGCGATCTTGCCTGCTGGCTGCTGGCGCAAACCGACATGAGTATCGAAGCGGTAGCAGAACGGCTTGGCTACCTGGACCCGACCAATTTCAGCCGCACCTTCCGGCGCTGGCTGGGCGTGACACCCCGGGGCTTCAGACAACAGGTACGGGTGCGCGAGTTTGACGCCACACCCTCGGTATCCAGCCCCTATACGCCGACCCTATAGGTTGATGTGAACTCCATGCAGGCTAGCAAGGGGGCTGGCTCGCGCAAGGCCCTCAGTCAGCCGGCACCACCTTGAGCAGTTTGCCTTCGGCGGCATCGGTCAGCAGATACAGGGCACCATCGGGACCGCTGCGCACATCGCGGAAACGGCTCTGCAACTCCTTGAAAAGACTCTCCTGCTCGACCACCTGGTTACCCTCGAGAACCACCCGACGCACTTCCATGCCCGCCAGCGCAGCGACCATCAAACTGCCATCCCATTCGGGGAACAGCGCGCCCCGGTACAGCGCAAAACCCGCTGGCGCGATAGACGGCGTCCATTCCAGCAAGGGCTGCTCCAATCCCGGCAGCTCGGTATGCGGGCTGATCACGGCGCCGCTGTAATCGACTCCGTAGGTGATCTTCGGCCAGCCGTAATTAG
Organism: Halopseudomonas sp.; assembly: GCA_046496585.1. Classification (GTDB taxonomy): domain Bacteria; phylum Pseudomonadota; class Gammaproteobacteria; order Pseudomonadales; family Pseudomonadaceae; genus Halopseudomonas. The sequence goes on along the minus strand of JAWOGT010000223.1, from coordinate 3,767 downwards.
TGCCCGGCTGCACCAGGTTGATCTCGTCACCCCCCCGCGGGCCGTGTTCGTGGGCTAGCACGCGCTGACCCTGGGCGTCGTAGATCAGCCCCTGCACATTGCGATGGCCGATGCTGTAGAGCTCAGGCAGGGCGCCGTCCTGACCGACATAGGGGTTGTCCTCGGGTACCGAACCATCACGGTTCAAGCGCACGATAGAGCCGATATGGCTGCTGGTCTTCTGCGCCTCTTCACGATAGTTGAAACCGTCCCCCAGGCCCAGTAACAAGGAGTTATCCGGCAAAAACGCCATCCGTCCGCCGAAATGGGCTGACCCTGACTTGGCCGGCGTTACGCGGAAGATCTCTTCGACCTCAGTCAACGCCTGACCGTTCAGGGTAGCGCTGGCCAGACAGGTATGATTGGCCTTGACTGTGCCGCAGGCATAACTCAGAAACACCCGCCGGTTCTGTTCGAACTCAGGATCCAGGGCAATCTCGAACAGGCCGGCCTGGCCGGACACAAACACCGCTGGCACACCACTGACCGGATCATCCAGCAGCTCGCCTTGCGCGTTGATATAACGCAGTTGCCCGGTGCGTTCGGTAACCAGCATGCCACCATCGGGCAGAAAGGCCAGAGACCAGGGATTTTCCAGACCGACTGCGAGCGTTTCAATCTGGTACTCGGCGGCCTGAACAGCCCAGGCAGAGGCGAGCGTCACAGCAGCCAACAAGGCACTTTTCTTCCACATTCAGTATCCCTCCAGTTCAATCAGTGCAGTTGCAACAGTGTCAGCCCAGAACCCGCAAGCCGCGTTTGACCGGCGGTCGCGTCAGGCGCCCAAACAGCCAGCTACCCACCGCCACTGCAGCCATCATCAACAACAAACCGGGTGTTTCGCGGGTAGCGGCGATAAAGGTCGGCATCGGCAACAGGTAGTCCGCCACGCGGAACGCGACCCAGATGCCAACGCCGCCTGCCAGGGCGAACAGCAGACCACGCCAGGGCCTGAAGATCCGCGCCAGTCCGGCAGCAACCGGCAAGGCGAATATGAAGCTGGCCGCCACCATCAGGGCAAAGATCGGGGTAAAACCGGCGAGATCACGCAGGCTGGTGAGCAGGCGCTGCTCAAGCGAGATGGGCGTGCCCAATTGCTGCAGCTCAAACAGATTCAGTTGGCTCTGCATCAGCGACCCCAGCAGCGTCGCCAGCAGCACACTGAGAATAAAAAACAACAACACCCGCAGAACGGTTATCAGCATCGCGAAGACATCCTGTTTATTGATGATAAGGTGATTAACCGCAGGTCCGATCCAAACGCCAGGCCGGCCACCTGAAAGCTGAGTTGTCAGCCCTGCGCCGAGGGCAACTCCGGCAAATTGCGCAACCCGGCCTCGTAGGCGGCCATATCGAAAGGCGCGTCCTGATCAAGCATGACACCAATGCAATGGGCGAGCACCTCGGCCATCAGATCCATGCAGTCCTCGCGGCTATAGCCCACCAGGGTGAGTTTGTTCAGGGTTGCCTGGGTGAATGCCGGCTCATTACTGGCCAACTGATTTTCAATCGCTTCAAGCAGGCGTTCATGGGCAAACAGCGCATCGGCCAGTTCATCGTTGGGCGCGGTATCTTCAGGAGGTTGCATGGCGGGGGTCTCGGCAGGGCGGAGAAAAGGGGGGAATGAATCCCCCCTGTCCAACTCAGTTGATCTTGGGGTCTAGTTCGCCGCTGGCGTAACGCATGAACATGGCTTCCAGATTGAGCGGCTTGATCTTCGACGCATGCCCGGCGGTACCGAATGCCTCGTAACGGTCGATGCACACATCGCGCATGGCTTTGACGGTTTCACCAAAGAATTTGCGCGGGTCAAACTCGCTTGGGTACTTAGCCATGTGCCGGCGCATTGCGCCGGTGGAAGCCAGGCGCAGATCGGTATCAATATTGACCTTGCGCACGCCGAACTTGATGCCTTCAACGATTTCCTCGACCGGCACACCGTAGGTTTCCTTGATGTCGCCGCCGTACTCATTGATGATCGCCAGCCATTCCTGGGGCACCGAGGACGAGCCGTGCATGACCAGATGGGTATTGGGAATACGCGCGTGGATCGCCTTGATGCGGTCAATAGCCAGAATGTCGCCGGTCGGCGGCTTGGTGAACTTGTACGCGCCGTGGCTGGTGCCGATGGCAATGGCCAGAGCATCAACATGGGTCTGTTTGACAAAGTCAGCGGCTTCTTCGGGGTCGGTGAGCATCTGGCTGTGATCCAGAATACCTTCGGCACCAATGCCGTCTTCCTCGCCGGCCTGGCCGGTTTCCAGGCTGCCCAGGCAACCCAGTTCGCCTTCGACCGAAACACCGCAGGCATGCGCCATCTCAACGGTACGGCGGGTCACCTCAACGTTGTAATCGTAGTCGGTTGGGGTCTTGCCGTCTTCGCCCAGGGAGCCATCCATCATTACCGAGGAAAAGCCCAGTTGAATGGAACGCTGGCAGATCGCCGGGCTGGTGCCATGGTCCTGGTGCATGCACACCGGGATATGCGGAAACTCTTCTATCGCCGCCAGTATCAGGTGACGCAGAAAGGGCGCGCCTGCGTACTTGCGTGCACCCGCCGAGGCCTGCACGATCACCGGTGAATCAGTCTTGTCAGCGGCTTCCATGATGGCGCGCATTTGTTCCAGATTGTTGACGTTGAACGCCGGTACGCCGTAACCGAATTCGGCGGCGTGATCGAGCATCTGCCGCATGCTGATAAGGGCCATTGGGTAATCTCCAGTAATCGTTAAAAAGTTGTGTTGCAGCCTGCCGCAGCGAGCAGCAGGCTGCACGTTATTGGCTGGACTTGCGCTCTTCGAGCACCGCCACTGCGGGCAACACCTTGCCTTCGACAAATTCCAGGAACGCGCCACCGCCGGTGGAAATATAGGAAATCTGCGAGGCCACGCCATACTTGTCGATCGCCGCCAGGGTGTCACCACCCCCGGCAATCGAGAAAGCCGGGCTTTCGGCAATCGCCAACGCCAGTACCCGGGTACCGTTGCCGAACTGGTCAAACTCAAAAACGCCAACCGGGCCATTCCACAGAATAGTACCCGCTGACTTCAACAGCTCGGCAAACTGCGCCGCCGTCTGCGGGCCGATATCCAGAATCATGTCATCCGCCGTCACCTCGGCAACCAGCTTGGTCGTCGCCTTGGCACTTTCGGCGAACTCGCTGGCAACCACCACGTCAATCGGCAAAGGTACGCTGACCTTCGCGGCAATCGCCCGCGCGGTATCCAGCAGATCTGCTTCGTAGAGCGACTTGCCTACCGGGTAACCGGCCGCCGCCAGGAAGGTGTTGGCAATACCACCGCCGACAATCAGTTGGTCGCATTTTTCCGCCAGCGCATTGAGCACATCCAGCTTAGTCGAGACCTTCGAGCCGGCGACAATCGCCGTCATCGGCCGCGCCGGTTTGAGCAGCGCCTTGGCCAGCGCGTCGAGCTCGGCCGCCAGCAACGGGCCGGCACAGGCAACTTTGGCAAATTTGGCTACCCCGTGGGTAGAGCCCTGGGCGCGGTGCGCCGTACCGAAGGCGTCCATCACGAACACATCACACAGCGCTGCGTACTGCTGCGCCAGTTCATCGGTATTGTTTTTCTCGCCCTTGTTGAAACGCACATTCTCCAGCAGCACCACGTCGCCAGGCTGCACATCGACGCCCGCCAGGTAATCAGTTACCAGTGGCACGTCACGACCCAGCGCCTTGGACAGATAAGCGGCTACCGGGGTCAGGCTGT
>JAWOGT010000172.1:0-2558 GCA_046496585.1 Halopseudomonas sp. | reverse complement strand
GGCGCGATAGACATGTTCCGCCAGTTGCCGCTGGCCGCGGCGAAACTCGGCATAGGGGAAGCGCAGCTGGTCCAGGCTCTGATTGCGGGCGATGCGATGCGCGGTTTCCTGTTCAGCCCAGGCGACGAAGCGACTGCACAGCAAATCGAAGAAGGTTTTCAGCTCCGCAGCACTGTGCTGCTCCTGAAAGGCACTTTCCTGCTGGGTGACCACGTTGAAGTACACCACCGCCAGGTTGATCTCAGTGAGCTCCTGGCTGCTGCACAGCAACCAGCCATAGACCTTGGCCTGCGCCCAGTGCAGTAGCCGGTGATTGTGTGGAATGCGCGCGATGTCGCCCCGATGGGTCTTGATCTCTTCCAGCAGGTTCTGCTCGGGGTCATAACCGTCAGCTCTGCCGGCAACCTGCAAGCCTGGATAAACTCCACTCAGCGCTAACTCGGCCACGTAAGAGGCCCCGCGCCGAGCCACCACCGCGTGGTGCCCGGCGATGCCTTCCTGGGCGGTCGGCGAGGGCGTAAAGCGCAGGTCCAGATCCCCTTGCTTGGCGGTAAATTCGCATAATGCGCGCACTGCCACGCGATAGCTCATGGGCTGGCCCATTGCACATAGCACACATCCACCGGCATGCCATGCTCAGCGCACACGGCCAACCAGCGGCGTTGATTGTCCTGCAGGCGATCACCGGGGCCCTTGACCTCGATCATGCGGTAGCGTTGCTCCTCGGGCCAGAACTGGATCAGATCCGGCATGCCGGTCCGGTTGGCGCGGATATCGGCCAACAGGCGCTCGAACCAGATGTGCAGGTGCGCCGCCGGCAGGCAGTGCAAGGCCTGGTCCAGCAGGGTCTGATCGAGCATACCCCAGAACACAAAGGGTGACTGGATGCCGTATTTGGCCTGCCAGGTGCGGCGGATCACCTGCTGATATTCGCCGCTGGCCAGCTGGGCGAAACAGGCATCGAACAGCTCGGCCCGGCGGAAGCGAAAGCGCGGCTCGTGCAGGTCCACCGGGCCGGTTTGAAACGGATGAAAGAAGGCGCCAGGCACCGGAGCGAATATCGCATCCCAGCAGAGCAGACCGAACAGGCTGTTGATCAGACCGTTCTCGACATAATGCACTGGCGCGTTGGGGCGCTGCAGATGTTCGCGTACGCGCTGCTCAACGCTGCCGGCTGCCGCGGGAAGCAGCAGGTCGATCCGGCCAGCCTGCGGTTCACGCTGGCGCTGCAGTGCCGGCTGGCCGACTTTGCGCGTCAGTCGTTGCAGAGCGCGTTCGACCAGTTGCAACTCGCTGTCGCTTTCGGGCGCTTGCGCCGCCACGCTGGCCAGGGCATGGGCGCTGGCGTAGTCCGCCTGCTTCTCCAGTACGCGGATATGCCGTTGCCGGGCGCCGGGGTAATCGCAGCGCTGATACAGCGCGGCGGCCGAGGCGAGCAGATCCTCACGTTCAAGCTGGCGCGCCAGTTTGAACAGCAGGCGTCCATGCCGGGAAACCAGATAGGGATTGTCGCTACGGAATTCACCCAGTTGATCAAGAATATCGGCAATCGACAGTCCGGCATCAAAAGCCTCCCGGCAGGCGCGCAGGTGCAGGTACTGGTCGACCTCGGCACGCGAACGAAACCCCCGCGACTCCGGCAGGATAGGGACTTGCTCGTAGCGGAAAATGCCCAGGTCAGCCAACACAAACTCTGACCATGTCTGATCCAGATTGCCAAAAAACAACAGCCGCAGGCGTTCGCACAGTGGATTGATGGTCAAGCTATACAATGCGTCAGCCAAGTGCGGACACCACTGAGTGAAAGAGCGGGCGGCTGGTTCAGGGCTGTTCAGGCTTTCCAGCAGTGTGGCTTTGTTGAGCGTACGCGGCGCGTCAGTAAATACCTGCTGGATTTCATGCCTGCGCAGCACAGCGAACAGCGTCGGCAGATTGAGCAGGGCGCCATCATGCACCCAGCCCGCTGCAAGCAGCGGCGCCACCACCTGCAAGGGGTCGCCGACCTCGGCATACACGAGTTTGCTCGCGCGGAAGTGCTCACCCTTGCGCATGATCATGCGCACCAGCAGCGCTTGACTGGGCCGGGCAGTGTGCTGAAAGTGCTGAATGAAGTCGCACTCGGTTTCGCTTAATAGATCGCTATAACGCGCCTGCACCCAGAGCAAGGCGTGGAGAAAATTGTCCAGATAGTAAAAGGGCTTGATCGGGGTCGGCTGCATGGCGCTCATTGTACTAGCTATCTATACAGTAGTCTGCACGTCAATCCCTGGCCGGACACGATCACAACCGCGCTGATCCGCTACTCGCCCCCTTTGGGCAATCAGAGTAAAGTGCGCGCAGTTTCCTATAACGAGGTACCCGCATTGCGCATTTTGCTGTTTCTGCTGAGCCTGGTCGTGGTATTGAGCAGCCTTTGGGCCGTGCTTGCGTTCTGGTATCAGGCGCCGGGGAAGTCAGTCGGGCGTTATGTGCTGATGATCGGCTGGGTGCTGGCGGCCGTGCTGATACTGGTGCTGTTGTGGCGGGGACACACATGGCAATCAATGGCTGGCTATGCG
>JAWOGT010000150.1:0-7199 GCA_046496585.1 Halopseudomonas sp. | reverse complement strand
TAAAGACTGGGGCATAATAGGCTTCATTTAGGCCAACTCTGGAGCGGTGCATGCAGGTAGTGATACTCAGTGGCTCGGTTTTTGGTACTGCCGATATGGTCGCGGATGAAGCGGCCAGCGTCTGCGCGAACGCCGGCCTTGATGTCGTCCGAATCCAGCCGGCCACGGTAGACGCATTGCTGGCGGCCAAGCCGGGCAGTCTGTTGGTCTGTACCTCGACAACCGGTATGGGCGAGTTGCCTGACAGCTTTATGCCTTTCTATCTTGAATTGCAAAGCCGCTTTCCGCTGCTGACCCAGCTGCCCTTTGGGGTGATCGCGCTGGGCGATTCTGCTTACGGCGACACCTTTTGCCAGGGTGGTGAGCTGATGCGCGAATTGTTGCTTGAGTTGCAGGGGGCAGAAGCCCTGCCGATGTTGCGCCTGGATGCCAGTGAAAGCGTCACCCCTGAATCCGATGCCCAGCTTTGGCTAGAGCAATGGGTGAGTATCGTCAGCCGTTGATCTTGCGCATCGGGGGCCCGCTTTCCAGGCTGGCTTCCCCTGTGGCCAAGCGGGTCAGTGACGCTTCATCGAGGATGACGATCTGTCCATAGCGGATGCTCAGCCAGCCGGCGGCTTCGAGCCGTTTCAGCAGCTTGTTGATGCTTTGCCGCGAGCTGTTGAGCATCAGGCCGAGCGATTCCTGCGAGAGCTGCACGGAAGGCCGGCCGCCTTCGTCGTGGGTCTGGCCATAATTGTGTGCATGCATCAACAGGCGTTTGGCCAGGCGCGAGGGCAGCGGTAACAGCGCGCTATCCTCGAGCATGGCGAACGAGATACGGATGCGGCGGCATAACAGGCGCATGAATAGCGGGTACAGCTCGGGGCGTCTGTCGAGCATTTGCTGGAAGCCCTTGCGCGGTATCAGCAGCAGCTCGGTGGAGCCACTGGCGTGCGTATCGTGGGAGCGCGGCAGCCCATCGAACAGGGAGATTTCGCCAAACCAACTGCCGGGACTCAATACCGCCAGCACTGCCTCACGGCCGTCCGGGCCGATATTGCTGATCCGCGCCGCACCGCTGATGACCCCGTACAAACCATCGGGTTCATCGTCCTTGGCGTACACGCACTCGCCGTCATCGAGCTGGCGGATTTTTGCCAGGGCGAGCATCTCTGCCAGGCAGTAATCCGGAAGCTCGTTGAACCAGCGATTGTTCTGCAGCAGCTTGGACAGTTTACCGTCATCGACTGATGCGGCGACTGTAACCTGTTTGACAGTCCGCTTTGCTGTCACCGTCTAGACTCTCTTGTAGTGAACATCCCACAGTATGCCGTAACTGGCCGGGGATGTGATAAGCATTGGGCGCCCGGTTGAGCGCCCATTTTTCATCTTGTTAGAAGAGGATCAAGCCGATGAATGCAATGCAGCCGTTGCCCGTGGTTAACCTGCAGGATCAAGTCAGTGCCGAAGAGTGGCAAACCCGAGTCGATCTGGCGGCCTGTTATCGTTTGATTGCCCTGTATGGCTGGGATGACGTGGTGTTCACCCACGTCTCAGCCAAGATCCCCGGCACCGAGCACTTTCTGATCAACCCCTACGGCTTGATGTTCGAGGAAATGACCGCGTCCAATCTGGTCAAGATCGATCTGCACGGCAACAAGTTGACCGAGACGCCTTACGAGATCAATCCGGCCGGTTTCACCATTCACAGCGCCGTTCACGAGGTGCGTCATGATGCCGGTTGCGTGTTGCATACGCACACCGCAGCGGGTGTGGGGGTGTCGGCGCAGAAAGGCGGCATTTTGCCGATTTCCCAGCAGTCCATTTTCGTCTTGAGCAGCCTGTCCTACCATGACTATGAAGGCGTGGCGCTGAATGATGAAGAAAAGGCGCGGCTGCAGGCCGATCTGGGTAATACCAATAATATGGTTTTGCGCAACCACGGCCTGATGGCCTGCGGCAAGTCGGTAGCCGAAGCCTTCCTGACCATGTACACCCTGCAGCGCTGCTGCGAGATCCAGGTCAGTGCCCAGGCCGGCGGCGGTGAACTGATTCCGATCCCGCAGCTGATTCTGGATGGCGCGCGCGAGAGCATGCGCAAGGTCACCAAGGGCGCGGGTGCGAACCTGGCCTGGCCGGCGCTGTTGCGCAAATTACAACGGGTCAATCCCGGTTTTGATCAGTAAAGGCCCAGCGGCAAGCGGTAAGCTGCAAGCTGCAAGCGTTCCGAGTGGGTTGGGTGAAAGGTGTTTTCCGGGTCAGAAAGAGTGTCGTTGGCCAAGCACACTCGTTCTGATCTTGCTTGAAGCTTGAAGCTTAAGCCCGCTCTTCGCGCAAGAACACCAGCTGGTCGGCTGACGAGCTGGCTGGGTCGAAGCGGTAGCCGTCCAGATCGAAATCCTTGAGCTGATCAGGATCGCTGATGCGTTCCTTGATCACGTAACGGGCCATCAGCCCGCGGGCTTTCTTGGCGTAGAAGCTGATGATTTTGTATTGGCCATTTTTTTGGTCCTTGAACACCGTATCGATCACCCGTGCCTTCAGTGCCTTGGGTTTCACCGCAGAAAAATATTCCTGCGAGGCCAGATTCAACAGGACGTTGTCCCCTTGTTGCTTCAGGTCGGTGTTCAGCCACTCGCTGATGTACTCACCCCAGAAGCTGTAGAGATCCTTGCCGCGGGCATTGACCAACCTGGTGCCCATTTCCAATCGATAGGGCTGCATCAAATCCAGCGGCCGCAACAGACCATACAGGCCTGACAACATGCGTAGATGCTGCTGGGCAAAGGCAAAGTCTTGTTCAGTAAAATCATCCGCCGCCATGCCAGTGTAGACATCGCCCTTGAAGGCCAGCAACGCCTGCTTGCTGTTAGCCGTGGTGAAGCTATCGCTCCAGCTGCCGTAGCGCGCCACGTTAAGACTCGCCAGCTTGTCGGACAGCGACATCAGTTCGGCGATAGCCTGCGGCGATTTTTCCTGGAGCAGATCGATCAGCTCGCGGCTGTGTTCGAGAAAACGCGGTTGGCTATGGGTGCTGGTAACCGCGGCTGTTTCGTAATCAAGGGTTTTGGCGGGTGAGATAACCAACAGCATAATAACCTCCGTATATGACCGGAGGTTATTATGCCGGATTGGTTGGTGCCTTGCTCTGCATTAGGCTGATAGATGAAGCTAATAGCTGCAAGCTACAAGCTACAAGCGGACGGAGAGAGGCAGATGCTTTCTGGCTTTCCTGGGTCAGTGAGGCTTGACTCAGGAAAGCCAGAAAGCACTCTAAACTTGCCGCTTGCCGCTTGCCGCTTGCCACTTTTAAAGGTGTGTTTCCGCGTACTCGGCCAATATTGACCGGGGCACGCCTTGCAGGTGGATATGCACGCCGTGGGGGAAGTCCTTGAAGCATTCGGTCAGGTAGGTCAGACCTGAGCTGGTGGCGTTCAGATAGGGCGTATCAATCTGCGCCAGGTTGCCCAGACACACCACTTTCGAACCGCTGCCGGCGCGGGTGATGATGGTCTTGATCTGGTGTGGGGTGAGGTTCTGGCTTTCGTCGATCAGAATAAAACTCTGCTGGAAGCTGCGGCCGCGGATGTAGTTGAGGGACTTGAATTGCAGCGGTACGCGGTCGAGGATGTAATCGACGCTGCCGTGGGTGCACTCATCATCCATATGCAGGGCTTCAAGGTTGTCGGTAATCGCCCCGAGCCAGGGCTCCATTTTCTCCGCCTCGGTGCCCGGTAGAAAGCCGATGTCTTCATCCAGGCCCTGGATACTGCGCGTGGCAATGATGCGCCGGTAGGTCTTGCTGACCATGGTCTGCTCGATGGCGGCAGCCAAGGCCAGAATGGTCTTGCCGGAGCCGGCGGCGCCGGTCAGGTTGACCAGGTGGATGTCCGGGTCGAGCAAGGCATACATGGCCAGGGCTTGAAACACGTCCCTTGGGCGCAGACCCCAGGCTTCCTGGCGCATCAGTGGTTCCTGATGCAGGTCGCGCAGGCTCAGATGGTCGCCCTGAATGGATTTCACCCAGCCGATAAAGCCCTGGTCATCAATGATGAAATCATTGATGTGCAAGGCGGGCACATTGTCGATCAACTGCACATCGTGCACGGTTTTGCCCAGCCGTTGATGGGTTTCCACGCGTTTGACGCGGTCCCAGAACGAGCCTTCGACCTGATGGTATCCACGGGCCAGTAATGAAATGTCGTCCAGTAACTGGTCGGTCTGATAATCCTCGGCATCAATGCCGCAGGCCCGGGCTTTCAGGCGCATGTTGATGTCTTTTGACACCAGCGCCACGCGCGAATCCGGATGCTTGTGCTGGAGCTGGCAGAGCTGGTTGATGATCTTGTTATCGTTCAGGTCGTTGGGCAGGCAGTGGGCGGGAATGGGCGTCTTGTCCATCAGGATCGCCAAGGTACCATTCGGGCCCAGCTTGCCGCGCTGGATTGGAACGCCTTTTTCTACCTGGTCAGGGGGGGCGTCGGCGAGGGTCTTGTCAATCAGCCTGATGGCCTGGCGGCAGTCGGCGGCGGTGCTGGCCTTGCCGGATTTGAGTTTGTCGAGTTCTTCCAGGACGGTCATCGGGATGATGACGTGGTGTTCTTCAAAATTCAGTAGCGCATTGGGGTCGTGAATAAGGACGTTGGTGTCGAGAACATAAAAGGTCTGTCGGGTCGGTACGCACGCTTCCATATGCCATTACCTCGCAAGTGCCATTTTACGAGACTGTATCAAACGCTTGAGCTGCGCCTGGCAGTCTGCAGGCCGACTCGGAAGGCCGTCAGGTATCAGGGGATCACCTTGGGGATTCGGTCGGTTGACCGATGTATAGCGCAGTTCAAATGACCTTCACAAGCGCAAAGAAGCCAAACTTGAATTAAAGTACGCAAGCGACGAACGGGCATGTTCAAGGGCCAAAAAACCGCGTTATAGTCATTGGCCCGGTCGGATGAACAGTCCGCTTAGCGGCGGTTCCCGCGCTGGCCATCACGGCTGCTTGCGCGTTTCTTGTTGGCTGCTGCCGCTGCCGCCTGCTCAGCTTCGTTGCTATCGCTGGCGGCCTTTTCTTCGGCGCTCTGATGGCGTTGCGGCAGGGCCTCGAGCAGATGCATCTCCGGAGGGATACACACCAGCTTGTTGCCCAGCAGGGCTTCGATAGGCGGAATCTGGAAGGCGTCATCCTCGCAGGCAAAGCTGATCGAGGTGCCCTTGGCGCCGGCCCGCCCGGTGCGGCCGATACGGTGTACGTAGTCTTCGGGGTCATCCGGCAAGGTGTAGTTGATCACATGGCTGATGCCGTCGACGTGGATGCCACGACCGGCCACATCGGTGGCTACCAGCACCCGCAGGCTACCGTCCTTGAAGCTGTCCAGGGTCTTCACCCGCTTGTGCTGCGGCACATCGCCGGATAACTGGGCGGCATTGATACCGTCGCGGACCAGTCTTTCCTGAATGCGCCGTACCTGGTCCTTGCGGTTGGCGAAGACCATGACTCGGGTCAGCTCGAGTTGCGTAATCAGGTTGTACAGCAGCTTGTACTTGTCGCTGCCAGTCACCGCATAAACCTGCTGATCAACGTTTTCGGACGCGGCGCGCTCGGGTTCGATCTCGACGATGGCCGGATCCTCGGTCCATTGCTGGGACAGGTTCATGACGTCGTCGCTGAAGGTCGCGGAAAACAGCAGCGTCTGGCGGTCACCCTTGCGCGGAGTCTGGCGGATAATCTGGCGCACCTGGGGGATAAAGCCCATATCCAGCATGCGATCGGCTTCATCGAGGATCAGTACCTCGATCAGATCCAGATGGACTTCGCCGCGGTTGCAGAAATCCAGCAAGCGACCCGGCGTCGCGACCAGGATGTCACAGTGCTGTTTTTCCAGCTGCTTGATCTGCTTGTCGAAATCCATGCCGCCGACAAAGGCCATCACATTCAGCGGACAGTACTTGGTCAGGCCCACCGCGTCATTGGCAATCTGCATCACCAGCTCGCGCGTGGGCGCAATGATCAGCGCGCGCGGTTCACCCATGAAGCGCTCATCCGGTGGCGGCGTTTCCAGCAGCTGGGTAATGGTCGAGATCAGAAACGCAGCGGTTTTGCCGGTGCCGGTCTGGGCCCGGCCGATGGCGTCCTGACCCTTGAGTGTGCTGCCCAACACCTGCGCCTGAATCGGCGTGCAGTAACTGAAGCCCTGATCCTGGATGGCGCGCATCAGACTGTCGGGCAGGTCGAAATCGTGAAAGCGGGTCTTGCCCTCAGCCGGCTCGACCAGGAAATCTGCGCGTGTCCAGGGAGTGGCGGGCGCCACTGGCGGCACTACAGGCTTGTCCCGGCGCGGCCGAGCCTTGGCCGCCGGGCGCGCTGGCTTTGGCTGGACCGGCGCCTCAGGCTGGCGCTCTACGGCAGCGGCGGCAGGACGAGTAGCTGGGCGTGCTGGAGCTGGCTGCGGCTCGGTGTGTGACGTGTCCTGCGGCTTGAACAGATTTTTCAGTGCTTTGAGCACAGGCATCTCTCAGTGTGGGCAAATGGATAATCACCCAAGAGTGTACTGCAACGGTCTGTTTTCGCGAAGCCCTGAGCGGTTAATTTTTGATCAGCTCGGCCAAAGCCGGGGTTACAGCCCCAGGCGTAGCATCAGCCACCGGCGAATGTCGGCAATTTCTGCCGGGCAGACCTCATGGCCCATGGGGTAGTCGTGCCATTCCACCCGGTGGCCCGCGGCCTCCAGCAGATCATGCGCTTGACGACCCAGTGCGGTGGGCACCATCGCATCTTGCCGGCCGTGGGCGCAGAAAATATCCAGCGGCGTGCTGCTCTTGCCGTTGATCCATTGTTCCAGCGTCGGGCCGTAGGTCGACAGCGCCATAACGCCACCCAGCGGCACACCACTCTGCAGGGCCGCATGCAGGACTACCGCGCCGCCTTGGGAGAAACCGGCGAGAATAATGCGCTCGGCGGGTATGCCACTGGCGATCTGCTCGGCGACCAATTCACAGACCGTGTCCGCCGATAGCTGCATTTGTTCGTGGTTGATCGCCCGGGCCGGCGCCATGCCAAGAATGTCGTACCAGCTGGGCATCGGCATGCCGCCATTGATGCTCACTGGCCGGGTTGGCGCCTGGGGGAAAACAAACCGCAGCGCATGCTTGTGCGGCAAGGCCAAAGCCTCGACCACCGGGACAAAGTCGAAGCGGTCGGCGCCCAGGCCGTGCAGCCAGAT